>CAZZHJ010000037.1:0-12896 GCA_964653815.1 uncultured Lachnospiraceae bacterium | reverse complement strand
ACACATTTAACGGAAATTATAAGACAGCATATTGCTGAACTTTTGACAAGACAGGATGTACAAAATCTGACAAACAACCTGAAAGAGACCAATCCTTCCATTGTGGAGGAGCTGGTGCCGAAGCTTCTGGGTCTTGGCGAGATACAGAAGGTACTGCAGAATCTCTTACAGGAAGGTATTTCTATCAGGGATCTTTTGACAATTTTCGAGACCCTGGCGGATTATGCATCCACAACAAGAGATGCGGATATTTTGACAGAATATGTAAGACAGAGTTTAAAGCGGGCTATTTGCTCGAAGTTTTTCCCTCCCAGTGAAACCACCAGTGTAGTTACACTGGACCCCAAAATTGAACAGGAGATTATGGGCAGCGTAAAACAGACGGAGCAGGGAGCATATTTGACGCTGGATCCGGAAAAAACAAAAGCCATTGTGGAGAGCGTCAAAACAGAAGTGGGCAAATTGGAGAGTCTCGGAAAGAGCCCAATTATCATTACTTCACCTATTGTGCGGATGTATTTTAAACGCCTGACGGAGGATTACTTCAGTGACTTAATCGTAGTATCCTATAATGAAGTAGAAGCAAATGTGGAATTACAATCAGTTGGGATGGTGACGGCATAAAATGATCATTAAAAAATTTCAGGGGAAAACAGAAAGCGAGGCTACAGAAGCCGCAAAAAAGGAGCTGGGAAACGGCGTTGTGGTGATGAATGCCAAGGAGGTAAAGAGGAAGGGGTTATTTTCTTTCCTTCGTCCTACAATAATTGAAATTACTGTTGCTTTGGAAGAAGAACCCGACAGGGTCCTGCCGGCCAGAAAGGAAACAAGCCAGTCTGTGGCGAAAGAGGTTAAAAAAGCAGATGTCCAGGCGGGCACAAAAGGGAATACAGCAGATAAGGCCATTGAAGAAAAACTAGAAAGTCTGCAGTCTCTCATAGAGAAAAAGCTTCAGATGGGAGAGATGGAGAAGGAAGCAGAGGAAGAGGATGGCGCTGAAGAGGAAAAGGAAGAAGACAGCAATGACCGTTTTATGAAATTGCTCTATCATACAATGCTGGAGAATGAAGTCAATGAAAAGTTTGCTAACCAGATCATTGATGAACTGGATTCAGTGCTGAAGCCCAATATGCCAATTGATTTTATCCTGTCCAATGTATATCAGAAGATGATTTTGAAATTCGGACAGTCTGAAGGAATTGCTGCACCGGGAAAAGCCCCCAAGATCATATTTTTTATCGGACCTACAGGTGTGGGGAAGACAACGACCATAGCCAAGATCGCATCCCGTTATAAGGTGGAGGAAAATAAAAAGATTGCCTTGTTTACCGCCGACACATACCGAATTGCGGCGGCGGAGCAGTTGCGTACTTATGCCAATATTCTGGAAGTTCCCTTCAGGGTTATTTATACGGCGGATGACATGAAACAGGGAATAGAAGAATTCAAAGGCTTTGACTACATTTTTGTGGATACGGCAGGTCATTCCCATAAGAACGAGAAACAGCAGGAAGACATGATTGCCCTGATTCATGCTGTGGGTGAGGAATTGGAAAAGGAAACTTATCTGGTAGTCAGTGCCACCACCAAATACAAGGATCTGCTCAGTATTGCGGATGCCTATAAGGAACTGACGGATTACAAGCTGATTTTCACCAAGCTGGATGAAACATCCGGATTGGGCAATCTGTTGAATCTGAGGCTGCATACAAATGTTCCTCTTGCGTATGTTACTTATGGTCAAAATGTACCCGATGACATAGAGGACTTTAACCCGCAGAAAACCGTTAAGACGCTTTTAGGCGGCGGTAGAATTTCCTAAGGAGGTAATGATGGATCAGGCAGAAAGTCTAAGAAATATAATAAAAATGAATGGGCAGCCCCAGAGACCTCTTGCCAGGGTAATCACTGTCACAAGCGGAAAGGGCGGTGTAGGGAAATCCAATACGGCTATTAATCTGGCAATTCAGTTCCGGCAAATGGGACAGAGGGTCATTATACTGGATGCGGACTTTGGGCTGGCTAATATTGAGATCATGTTTGGCACCGTACCCAGACATAATTTGTGCGATTTGATTTACCAGGGAAAGAACATAAAGGAAATCATTACCTGGGGACCGGGAGAAGTAGGCTTTATTTCCGGCGGTTCGGGAATAGTTGGCCTTTCGAATCTGAGCAGGGATTATTTGCTCTACATCATACAAAATCTGGCTGAGCTGGATGCCATTGCGGATATTGTGATTGTGGATACGGGAGCAGGTATTTCCGATGCGGTGTTGGAGTTTCTGGTAGCTAGTGGGGAAATCCTTCTGGTAACTACCCCTGAACCCACTTCCATTACGGATTCCTATTCTCTTTTAAAGGCATTGAGCGGGCATTCCAGATTTTCGGGGGATGTATCCCAGGTTAAAATGATTGCAAATAAAGTGGAAAGTGACGATGAGGGGAAAGCTTTGTTTTCCAAATTAAATGCGGTGGTATCCAGGTATTTGAAATTGCCTGTGGAATATCTCGGAGCAGTGCCCCAGGATAAAAATCTGTATCAGGCAGTTCTTCAGCAAATGCCGGTTTCTTTGGAAAACCCGGGATCAAAGTCAGCGAGAGCTTATCAGAAAATAGCCGGAACGCTTATGTATGGAGAACCGGTTGAAACTTTGCAGAAAAGAGGAATGGCAGCCTTTTTTTCGCATATTATCAGTACAAAGAACCCCATGCGATAGTAGCATGGAGAACACCGAATCATAGGAGAGAAATATATGTTGACAGACTTAGTAAAACCGGGCAACAGAATTGACATTCAGACTGTAGAGCATGCAATTTTGGGCTCAGCTTCCGAAAGTAAAGTATATTCGTCAAAGATTTATGACATTCTGGATGATGAGAAGCTAGAGATTTTAATGCCTATGAATGGGACTAAGCTGATTTTATTACCTATTGATGGGGAATATCAGTTTTGTTTTTATACAGCCAAAGGACTTTACCAGTGTACCGTTAGGATTGCGGCTCGGTATAAAGAAAACAGTATCTACCTGCTGTTGTGTGAAATGACCTCTCCCATTGGGAAATACCAGAGAAGGGAATATTACCGTTGGCCATGTACAGTGCCTATGAGAGCACGTGAACTCATGGAGGAAGAAATAAAAGCTATAGAGGAATTTAAATACCAGCTGATGTCGGGACTTCCTTTAGCAAGGGGAGAAATAGTAGATATCAGCGGAGGTGGAATGCGTTTTGTGACACCTGAAAAATACGAACCGGGAACACAAATTGTAGTGTACTTTAATCTGAACGTACATGGAAAAGAGACTACATATGAACTGATCGGGAATGTATTGAGCAGCAAACAGAATGATGTAAAAAAAGAAATTTATGAGCACCGGTTGAAGTTTACTGTTATTGATAACAGGAAGAGAGAAGAAATCATCAGATATGTTTTTGAGGAGGAGAGAAAAAGCCGCAGCAGGCGCAGTGCCGGATCAGAAAGGTAGTGAGCAGAGAGTGGAGAAAAATATAAGTAAAAAAATACTAGTTGTAGATGATTCTGCACTCATGAGAAGGATTTTTTGTGATATAATAAGCAGGGAGAAGAGATTTCAGGTGGCTGATATGGCTGCAAATGGCAAAGAAGCCCTGGAATTGCTCCAAAATAATACATATGATTTGATTTTGCTGGATTTATCCATGCCGGTAATGGACGGTATTTCTTTTATGAAAGAAATGAATCGCCTGGGAAATAAGACGAAAACCGTTATTATCAGCTCGTTGGCAAGCCAGGGGGCGGATGTTACCTTGGAAGCATTATCCTTAGGGGCTGTGGACTTTGTGAAAAAGCCCAGTGGGATTTTGGATGTGAAAGGTGAAAAGTTCTACAATCTGGTTATCCGTATTTTATCCGATATTCTGTTGTCCGATGAGAGCAGACAGGATTTTAACAGAGGAACGGAACAGAAAAAAGCGGATGTTCCAAATGTGGCGGTAAAGCCATCTGGGAAAGCCAATAAGAAAACACTGGTTGCCATAGCAAGTTCTACGGGAGGCCCCAAGGCGCTGCAGGAGGTATTATCAGGACTGCCGGGCGATTTGAATGCACCGGTGCTGATTGTACAACATATGCCTGTGGGGTTTACGGCGTCGCTTGCACAACGTCTGGACAATGTATGTGCCCTTCAAGTACAGGAGGCGTCAGAGGATGCGGTCATCCATAAGGGGAACATTTATATTGCAAAAGGCGGAACCCATATGACGGCAGTTCATAAGGGAGGCAGCGACAGGATTGCATTCTTGGATAAGCCACCCAGAGAGGGCGTGAAGCCATGTGCAAATTATATGTATGAGTCCTTAAAGGATTGTAGCTATGAACGTATTGTCTGTGTTGTCCTGACCGGCATGGGAGCCGATGGAACACAGGGGATTACAAATCTCAAGGAACACAAGGAGTTGTATGTGATTGCACAAAATCAGGAGAGCTGTGCCGTTTACGGAATGCCCAGATGTGTAGTTGCGGCAGGTCTTGCAAATGAAGTTGTACCACTGGAAAAGGTGGCCGATGCAATTATAAAGAACGTGGGGGTAAGCAAAGATGGATGTTAGCCAATATCTGGAGATTTTTTTGGATGAGACAAAGGAACATTTACAGAGTTTAAGTGACCAGCTTATGAATCTGGAGCAAGATCCGGAAAATATGGATACGATCAATGAGATTTTCCGTGCAGCCCATACTTTAAAAGGTATGGCGGGTACTATGGGTTATAAGAGAATGCAGAATCTGACCCATGATATGGAAAACGTATTTTCGGAAGTGCGAAGCGGCGCTTTTAAAGCGGATGGCAGCATGATCGATATATTGTTCCAGTGTCTGGATGCATTGGAAGAATATACAGACAATATACAGAATACTTCCGATGAGGGTGACAATGATAATGAACACCTGATTAAGGCTTTAAATGATATTTTAAAGACCAAGGGCGGTAGTGTGGCCGCACCGGCGGAAGAAGAAAAGAAACCGGTAGCTGCAGCGTCAGATTCAGAGAAAGCGGACAGTGCAAAGGAGAAGTGGAGGGAAATCCCTCTCCAGGATACGGAGCAGACCGTAATGTCCGAGGCTATTAAGATGGGCAAGAAGGTTATGGGCATCACAGTCTATGTACAGGAATCCTGTATTTTGAAGGCGGCCAGGGCGTTTCTTGTATATAAGGCATTGGAAGAACTGGGAGAAACCATTGTTTCCGTTCCCAGCGCCCAAGATATTGAGGACGAGAAATTTGAATTTGATTTCAGCGTGATTTTTATTACGGATTCCGATTGTGAAACAGTCAGGAATGCGGTTATGGGCGTATCTGAAATAGAAAACTGTTATCTGTCCCTGATGGAGGTAGAAGCGTCCAAGGGAGAAGAGAAAAAAGAAGTAGACGAAAAAGAGAAAAAATCTGCGGTGCCGGCAGCTACTGCAAACAGCACGACAACTCCACCGGCAAAGAATGATAAAAATAAAAACAATAAACCCATAGTCAACAGAACTGTCCGTGTGGATATAGAAAAACTGGACGTGTTGATGAATCTGGTCAGCGAATTGATCATAGCCAAAAATTCACTGGTATCCGCAGCGGCGACGGAAGGCATTACTACCAACAGTTCCGTAAATGAGCCCATTGAATATTTGGAGAGTGTGACGACCAATCTTCATGAATCCGTTATGAAGGTAAGGATGGTGCCTATTGAATCGGTTGTACAGAAATTCCCTAAGATGATCCGGGATTTATCCAAAAAACTGGACAAAAAAATGCAGCTGTTCATGAGTGGTGAAGAGACAGAGCTGGACCGTACCGTGGTGGATGAAATCGGTGATCCTTTAATGCATTTGCTCCGTAATTCTGCCGACCATGGTCTGGAATCTGCAGAGGTCCGTCTGGAAAGAGGAAAACCTGAGATTGGTTCTATTTATCTGGATGCATACCAGGATGGAAATAATGTTGTGATCGAAGTAAGGGATGATGGTAACGGAATCGATGTGGAAGCGGTGAAAGCGAAAGCCATCGAGAGAGGTACTGTCACACCTGAACAGGCGGAGAACATGAGTGATAAGGATGTTATCGAATTGTTGTTTACCCCTAGCTTTTCCACGGCAAAGACCGTATCCGATGTATCAGGCAGGGGCGTGGGACTGGATGTGGTAAAATCCAAAATCGAATCCTTAAGCGGCGATGTTGAAGTTAAGACAAAGCTGGGAGAAGGAAGTACCTTTATTATCCGTCTGCCGTTGACATTGGCGATTATTCAGGCTCTAATGGTGGAAGTGGGCGGAGAAAAATATGCGATTTCTCTTGGTTCAATTCAGACAATAGAGGATATTTCACCTGCCGATATTAAGTTTGTACAAAATAAAGAAGTGACCAATCTTCGTGGAGATGTGATTCCTCTCATAAGATTAAACGAAGTACTGGACATTGCTTCTACCAAGGGTCCCGATGATAGTTTAATCGTTGCCATTGTCAAGAAAGGTGATAGGCTGGCTGGTCTTGTTGTAGATGAATTAATGGGTCAGCAGGAAATCGTAATCAAGTCTCTTGGCAAGTATATCAATAAGAGTAAAGTGATCAGCGGAGCAACAATTCTGGGTGATGGCGAAATAGCGTTGATTATTGATGCCAATGCATTGCTTTAAAGGGGGTGGCGAAATGGAAGGATTAATGGAAGTAGAAGTACAGGAAAGCATCCAGTATATTGTTGTGAAGTTTGGCGATGAACAGTTCGGAATAGATATCAAGTATATTGATAATATTGTCCGGATGCAGAGGATTACCAGAGTGCCCAAGGTACAAAGCTATATCAAGGGAGTGATCAACCTTCGTGGAGAGGTTATTCCCGTTGTAAGTATTCGCTTGAAGATGGGATTGGAAGAAGATGTTATTACCAAAACCACGCGTATTATTATTATCAAACTGGATAATGGCGAGGTCATCGGTATGCTGGTGGATGAAGTAAAAGAAGTGGTAACGCTGCAGACGTCTCAGATTGAAAAGGTTTCCTATGATTCCAAGGAAGATAAGGTCAATTATCTGTCTGGTGTAGGAAAGGATAAAGGTGAATTGATTTCGCTTTTTGATTTGAATTTGGTGTTTGCGGAGAAGGACAAGGAAAGGCAGATTAAGCCGGAATAGGAAAATTTATGCAGGATTTTAACTTAAAAGAATCTCAACAGTATTTTGATGTTTTAAGAGAAATAGGCAATATTGGAGCGGGAAATGCCACAACAGCCCTGGCACAGCTTTTGCAATGCAAGGTTGATATGAAGGTCCCTCAGGTCAGACTGCTGGATTTTCAGGAAGTAGGGGCTGCCATGGGCGGAGAAGAACAGATTATGGCAGGCGTTTATTTGCTGGTAGAAGGCGATATAAACGGGAGCATGATGTTTCTTCTGGAGGAGAAGGCTGCCCATTGCCTTGTATCAAAGTTGATGCAGATGGAGACGAATACAGAAGGTGAATTCACCGAAATGGAACTGTCTGCATTAAAGGAAATCGGTAACATTATTGTAGCATCTTATTTAAATTCGTTGTCTGTATTAACGAATATGACGATAATGCCCTCTATACCTGATTTGAGTATTGATATGGCAGGAGCAATTCTGAGCGTTCCGGCGATTGAGTTCGGAGCAATCGGAGATGAGATACTGTTAATTCAGACACAATTTACGGATGATATGAATTTAGACGGCTATTTTATTCTGGTTCCGGATCTGGAATCTTATAATAAAATATTGACCGCTATAGGCATGTAGAGTTATGAGTGAGATAATTAAAGTAGGAATGGCAGATTTAAAAATATGTAAAAGCCCTGATGGAATAACAACTTTGGGGTTAGGTTCTTGTGTGGGAATCGCAATCAGAGACCCTTTGACAAAGGTGGGTGGACTGGCGCATATTATGCTTCCCGACAGTACTGCAATCAGAGACCATAGCAATATCCCTAAGTTTGCGGATACCGGAATTGATGAACTGGTAAAGCAGGTAGTTGCGGCAGGAGCCATGAGGGCTAGGCTGGAAGCAAAAATTGCAGGCGGTGCCCAGATGTTCGGGTTTCAAAGCGGTGCTGCGGCAGTACGTGTGGGAGAGCGTAACGTAGAAGCGGTTAGGACAAAGCTTTTTCAACTGAGGATTCCCATTTTAGCCAGTGATACGGGATTAAATTATGGACGCACGGTTATTTACTATCCGGAAACAGGTGATTTTGTTATTCGTGCCGTCGGAAAGCCCGAGAAGGTGATTTAATTATGAAGAGAAAACTGATTCCCATATTTCTGATGCTGGTGGCAGGCGCTGTAGCCAGTATCATCGCCTATATCAAGGATTATGAATTGACCAGAATGTTATGGACGCTTCTTGCAGCCCTGATTGTTTTCTATCTGCTGGGAACCGCCCTGAAAAAGGTTCTGGATCTTTTTGACGATCAGATACAAAAGGCTGATGAAGAAAGAAGGAATGAAGGTTCGGTTATTGAAAAGGAAGTAGAAGAAGAGCCTGATACAGAAGATGCGGAAGAAGCAGAAGATGCAAAAGAGGAAGAAGAGTAACCTGTACATCATAACATTTTGCGGAGGTTAAAATGGACGAAGCAGCTAGAAAACGGCTCTGGCAGGATTATCATCGTTTAAAGAGCCCGGATTTACGGGAAAAGATAATATTGGAATATGCACCATTGGTAAAGCTGGTTGCAGGACGGCTCAGCATGTATCTGGGATATAATGTGGAATATGATGATTTGGTAGGATACGGCGTTTTCGGACTGATTGATGCCATTGATAAATTTGACACCTGTAAGGATGTGAAATTTGAAACCTATGCCAGTTTGAGAATACGTGGTGCCATTTTAGACCAGATCCGTAAAATGGACTGGATTCCCAGGACAATCCGACAGAGGCAGAAAAAAATAGATGCGGTAATCAGAGAAATTGAGACTTCTACTGGAAGAACTGCAACAGATGAGGATATTGCAAAAGGACTGGGGATTTCAGATGATGAATATATGGAGTGGCAGTCTCAGATGAAGATTACCGGCGTGGTAAGCCTAAATGAGTACATAGAACAGGGCGGACCAGAGCTGGCAGGGGATAAGCTGTGTTCATCGGGCTATGAAATTCCGGAGGATGTGGCCGAACAGGCTGAATTGAAGATAAAATTAGAAGAGTCTTTGGAAGTACTTACGGAGAAAGAAAAAAAGGTGGTTTTGCTTTATTATTATGAAGAACTAACCTTAAAGGAAATCAGTCACATATTGGAGGTCTCGGAATCCCGGGTTTCCCAGCTTCATACAAAGGCGCTTATGAAGATGAAAAACAGACTTGGGGAGTATATGGGCATTCTGACAGACAAATAGTATTGGAGGAAACCAAATGAATGCTTATTTTCAATTGATTACGGGTTCAGACTCAACATCCATTAAGTTGTTTCCCCCTACTGACGGAGGGAAAAATATTAACGTGACGGAACTTGCGGAATATCTCCAGTTAAAGAATGTTGAAGTCGGCGACTGGAAAGACATATATCAGGCAATACTGGATTTTGATAAGCCTCTTGTTCTGCCGCTGTCTTCTGTAGGCAGGGGAGCAGAACGGGAGTGTTTTTCTCTAAAGGTTTCTGAGGATAAAATGACAGCAATTGCCCGGTTTTATCCGCCAAGCGATACAGGTGCATCTATTGCCACAAAAGAGGAAATTATAGACGATTTAAGGTTCCACAATATTACCTTCGGCTATGATATGCAGGAAATAGAGCGTTTCATGACAGAGAGGAGATACTGCGAGGATATTATTGTTGCCAGAGGCGAGGAGCCTGTTCAGGGTAAGGATGCAAGAATCGAATATTGTTTTAATACGGATTTAAGTATGAAGCCGAAAAGAAACCCGGATGGTTCGGTTGACTTTTTTCATTTAGATACGATTAACCATTGTGAAAAGGACGATGTTCTTGCAAAGCTTCACAGAGAGGTACAGGGGCAGCCGGGAAAAACAGTTTACGGGGAGACTATAAATCCCAAAACTGTGAAGCATTTGATGCTGAAATTTGGAAGGAATATTCTGTTATCAGAGGATAAATGTGTCATTTCATCCCAGGTTGACGGGCATGTGCGGCTTGATGGGGATAAAGTTTTTGTTTCCGAAGTATATGAGGTGGAAAATGTCGGTCCGGCAACAGGAAACATAGAGTCAAACGGCAGTGTTCTTGTAAGAGGGAATGTTCAGTCGGGATTTTCCATAAAAGCAAAAGGTAATGTGGAGGTCAGAGGTGTTGTAGAAGGTGCCAATGTTGAGAGCGCAGGCGATATTATTATTGCCAGAGGTATGAATGGAATGGGAAAGGGCACATTAAAAGCAGGGGGCAGCATCATTCTGAAGTTTGCAGAAAATGCGACTATTGAGGCAGGCACTTATGTGGAAAGCGATTCCATTCTGCATAGCCATGTAAATGCCAAAACAGAGGTAAATGTAGACGGCAGGAAGGGCTTTGTAATAGGCGGGACCATTAGGGCAACTGAAAGAATTAGCTGCAAGACGCTGGGCTCTCCCATGGGAGCTGCCACACTGGTGGAAGTCGGAATGGACCCCGAGCAGAAAATGCGCATGCAGGAGCTTCAGAAAAATATTGTGGAAACTTCAAAAAGCCTGCATAGCATCAAAGCCATTCTGGTTGAGGCAACCCAGAGATTGAGAAAAGGAGAAAAATTTCCCCCAGAACAGATACAGTATATTCAATCTCTGGCTATCAGCAATAAACAGCTGACAGAACAGTTAGAGAAAGACCAGGAGGAAATGAGTGAGTTGGAGAAGATAATGCAGGGACAGAGCAAAGCTTGTGTCTGTGTGTCTGATGAGGCGTATAGTGGGACTAAAATCTCTATAGGCGACGTATCTATGGTATTGAAAAGCAGTATGAACTATTGCCGGTTTATTAAGGAGCAAGGTAGTATTAAATCGGTTCCTTATTAGTATTGGAGGAATGAGACATGGCTATTGGAATGATTGAGCTTCAGGGAAGCATTCAGAGGACACAGGATTATACGGCATTAAAGCAGCAGGAAAATACCAGGCCGGTTGTGGACCAAAACAATATTCAGCTGCAGATAGATAAAAAAGTGGACCAGAAGGTCAAAGAGGTTGTAAAAGGTGAGGACACGGCCAAGGGCGAAAACCATGCCGATGCCAAGGAAAAGGGAAATGGCCAATATGCGGGAGACGGCGGCGCCGGAAGAAAGAAAAAGGATATCTCGAAGGAAGGAAAGGTTGTGTTAAAAGGCACATCTCATTTTGATATGTCAATTTAACATAATAATAAGCAGATGATGGGAATGGAAATTGTGCTCCTTATTATGGGGGCCGCTGTATTTATAGCAAGCTTTGTTATACCGGAAAAGAAGACTGAATCGGCGACGGATAAGAAAGCTTTGGAGGCAGAAGAAAAAAAAGTAAAAGAAATTGTAGATTCACAGATAAAGGATGCTAAGGAAAAACTACAGGAGACAGTGGATGAGACCTTGACCAAGGCGGTAGAAAAATCGGAGCGTTCATTGGAAAGGCTTTCCAATGAAAAGATTACCGCTGTATCCGAGTTTTCAGAGACTGTGCTGGGGGATATTCATAAGGGGCACCAGGAAATTATGTTCCTATATGATATGCTCCATGAAAAGCAGAAAAACCTTTTGGAAACGGCCAAAGAGGTGGAACGTACCAGTGCCATTGCCAGGGAAACGAAGGGGGACCTGGAGAATACGGCAAAGATGATCCGGGAAGATGCGGTAAAAATAGTTCAGGAAGAAGGAAAGATGTCTGCCATGCCTTTGGAGGAAACAAAGGAAGAGGAAAAAGCAGAGGAGATAACTGGCGCTGTGGAAACACCGACAGAGGGCGAAGAAGCTGAAAACGGGACTAATAATAATGACAAGATATTGGAAATGCATAAACAGGGCAAATCAAATGTAACCATTGCAAAAGAACTAGGCTTAGGCGTGGGGGAAGTGAATCTGGTTATTGATTTGTTTGAGGTGAATTAGCTGTGAAATTAAAATACTATATGAGAGGTCTCGGTATTGGAATTGCCGTGACTGCCCTTTTAATGGGAATTGCTTTTTCCGGACATAAAAAGGAAACCATGACAGATGAGGAAATACGCCAAAGAGCATTGGAAATGGGAATGGTAGATGAAAGCGGCGTGCTGGCGGATAATCTGAAAACGGATGAAGAAGAGGATTTGGATGAGCCGGCGGAAAACCCGGAAGAAAACCAGAAACCTCAGGTGTCGGACAATAAAGTGGAAAAAGAAACGGAACCGGCAGAAAAACCCATAGAGCCGGAAGCAGTAGAGGAAATGGTCGTTGTTACGATCAATAGCGGGGATGGTTCCAGAACGGTTTCCAATAAGCTGAAGCAGGTAGGATTGATTGAGGATGCGGATGCTTATGACAGCTTTTTGTGCCAGAACGGATATGATAAGCGGCTCGCATCGGGGGTCCATGAGATTCCTGTAGGTGCTACAGATGAAGAAATCGCAAAGATTCTGATGCAGAGACCGGGCAGCCGTTGATGACAAACAGAAATGATACAGGCATAAATAATAGCCGGATAGTATAAAAAGAGCATGTTTTCGGGAAAAACCCTTGAACTTGCTCTTTCTTTATGGTAAAATCTTCACGTTGCGGTTGATAAATAGGAAGTCATATTCTGATTTTATATTTTCGGCTGCAGCAGAACAATTAAACACGTACACGGATTGACTGCCGGTGCTTCTTTAACGCGGAGGTGGCAGGAGAGAGGATGTGTGCGGAAGAAAAAAACCAAACGGAGGTAAGAAACATGAGCGTTATTTCAATGAAACAGTTATTAGAGGCAGGTGTTCATTTCGGACATC
>CAZZHJ010000036.1:0-13097 GCA_964653815.1 uncultured Lachnospiraceae bacterium | reverse complement strand
AATCTGCGTATGTGATGAAAGAAGCCAGGAAGGATTTATCCCCACGGGAATCAGCAGACTACCGTCCCCGCAGTCACAATTTATGGCGCCGCCGTCTCCTTCCGTATTATTCCATGATACCGTCATTTTTCCCCCCTGGGCATTTTTTAACCGTATGTATATAAAGTCCACATTTTCCCCATTAACGGGCTGATTTGTTTCTATATATATCCCGGCCGTGCTTGCATCCTGAACCTGTATCCGAACGCTGCTCTCTATAGTCTCTCCCGTTCTATCACAGGTTTCCATGGAATCAAGGGATTTCCCGAAAGCGTCCGCCGTCAATCCGCAGTCCGCCGGCTGCATCCAGGGAGAATCGGTCAAGGAGCCTTCACTGCCATAAATTTGGCTGTACAAGACCCCGGGCATATAAATCCCAAGCTCCGTGCTGTACACATATCCCTGCCGTACCAGAAAACGGTATAAATAATACTGTTCCAACGGCGATACTCCCTGTCTGACTACCGTATGCTCCAAATCCACCGCATTCATAACCGTCTCCGACGCCTTCCTGCTTTTGGCAATGGCAGTTCTTCCCGAATAGACAGCTTTTTCATTTAATAGAAAGTAATAAAACTGTGACTGTTCAAAACCGAGCATCTCTATATCTTCATCATATTGCCGCAGATATTCATAAACAAATGCATATTTATCCAAATGCTGCAAAGTCTGCAGTTCCATAAACCCGTTTCCTATTTTTTCAAAATTCACATGGGGATACTGCCCCTTTACCTCATCGGTTAACATAACATAACTGCTTTTTACTTCATAAGGCTGTAATTTGGCGCTGTACTCTCCTATCACATAGGACTCCCCATCCGTTGCCCCTTCCAGAAACGGAAAACCGTAATCACTGCAATCATAAAAAAACAGAAAAGGAACACAGAAGGACATTGCAATCAATACTGCCTGATTCTTTCTGCCAAGCAGTTCTCTGCCTGCTTCAAACAAAACCACAAGGCCCGACAGACCGCATACGAACAAAATAACATGACCGGAACGGGATAAAAGATTCCCTACCCAGTCCTCATCCATGCAAATCATGGTATAAGTGTAGCAGATACATAATACGGCCGGAATGCTGCCAAGCAGCAAAAACTGCCCGTTCAGAAGCTTCCTGCGCTCTTTATTTCCCTTTAAAAATCTGACCAGAAGATAAACAGCCGTTATGACAAACAGGCTTCCTAAAAGGATACGCAGAATATAGTACAGCTGCTCATACCCTTTCCAGTGAGACAGATAAGGCATAAACCATTCAGGCGTCTCATTTCCGATAATTGCCATTCCGTCCACATCTATAGATTGCCCTGCCAGTGACAGTACATGCCTCGCCATGCGGCATAGCAGCGGTATGGAAAAGCCGATCAGCAAAAGCACACCCCCGCCCAAAAGCCATTCCTGCCATCTGCTTTCTTTCCATTCCCTGTTTCTGATAAATTCCATAAACTGGATGGCTCCAAAGGGAAATGTCCCAAGCAACAGCGCCACACCGAATAGAGGATAATACAGTCCTGACAAAAAGCACAGAAGAACCCAGAATAAAAGCCATCTGCTCCTCTTTTTTATCAACTGTTTTTCCGACAAAATCAAAAGCACCGGCAACAAAATCCATGTCCTGCAATAAACAGGCATATGAAAAACCGCCGCTGCAAAAAAAGTCCATTCCCCGCCCAGCCTTTTATGCAAAAAATACATAATAATGCCTTCAAACAGAAAAGCCACAAGCACATAGCTGATTCCGTATTCCACAGCCTTCCCATGGAAAACAAAACTATTGACCGCTCCTGTCAGCATAGGGAAAAACCCGGAGGCAGGCGAATATTCCTCATAAGCCTTCTGCCCCAGCTCCATAATCTGCTGCCACGGAAGAATCTGTTCCCCATGATGATGCAGATCAGACTGCACCAGCATGGCAGGCGGCATATAGGATACGAAGGCAAATACGGAAAAAACCGTGGGAAACCAAATTCTGCTTTCCTCTTCCTGCTTGTTTTTAAAAATTCTGACTGCCTTTACACACTGGTACATCACTAATAATGCCGCAAAACCAAAAATAATTGCTACATAGCGGCGTGGAAAATCCACCTGAAAAGTATATCCCTCATAGGCATACTGATTTTTTAAATAAATAAGAAAAAGAGCCGGAACGGGAATCTGCAAAACTGCAAGGAGCCTTTCATAAAGCTTCTTTTTGTCTCCCGGAAGCTTATGTAGCAGATATGCCAGAATAGTAAATAGACAGGTTGAAGCTAAAAGCACCCCGTAATCTCCCAACAGATAAAAATGAAAAACAATGCCGGACAGAACTACAGCGCTTTCAATTGCAAAATAAAGGCACAAATACAACGCCGCCATGGGTACACTTTTTTCTTTATACACCAGAACAATGCCTGCCATCAATGCCGTTATTATTATCATAATATCCGTTGTTCTGCCATAAATCAAAAGATGGGTAGCCATAGGCAGAAAACACAGGATTGCTAAAAACAGCCACTTATTTTTACCATTGTCTTCCCTGTATTCATGCGGCTTTTCCACACATGCCAAAACAATGGTCAGAACACAGCCCGATACCAAAAGCGTCCAGAACAAAATCCATTCTCCCGACTTATTGGTGCCGGTATAAGCCACCTCGCCTACAATAAAATCCTGAAAGCTGTGGTAATTCTCCTGTACCCAGGCAATCCCTCCCATACAGGCAATGCTTAAAAATAAAATGATGCACAACAATATTGTCCATATATTCCATATAATAAAGCCGTTTTTCTTTTTATGCTCCATTATGTATTTCCCCTGACGTTTTATGCTCTGATATCCTTGGAATCATAGCATATTTACCAAATATTGACAAGTTTTGCCGGTAGCTGCCGGACCCACCCACACACCAATATTTTTTTGATTTCTGCACTTAACACTTTGTTGATATATGTTAAACACAACACGTAGTATTAAAAACTTCTAAAAGCGGTTTGCGCATCTCTACTTTACACTTTTTATGCGATATAAAGATTGCATTTCCTATGCAAACGTAGTATTCTATATATCAGAAAAGGCTGTCTCATTTTTTAAGGCAGTAAAGATACGATTTTATTTTAAAGAGGTTTTTAACATGAGAGAATCCTTTCATATTATCAGCGACGGCTCCTGTGATTTACCTCCTGCTCTAACGCGGGAAAAAAATATTACAGTAGTGCCCTTTTATGTATCTTTTGACGATACCCATTATTTCAAGGAAATGGTAGAAATTGATATCCGGGACTTCTATCAGCAGATGGTAGAAAAAAAGGGCGTATACCCCAAATCTTCCATGCCTTCTATCCAGGATTATGAAGAGGTATTTCTCCCCTTTGCCGAGGAGGGAATCCCTGTAATCTGTATCTGCATTACCACAAAATTCAGCGGCTCCATGCAGTCCGCTCTCAATGCCCGGACACTTGTGCTGGAAAAGTACCCTCAGGCGCAAATTACCGTCATTGATTCCACAATCGACACGGTTTTACAGGGACAGTATGTATTAGAAGCGGTAAGTCTGCGGGACCATGGCATTGCCTATGAGGATGCAGTGACACGGTTGGAAGAGATTAAAAGCACCGGAAGGATTTTCTTCACGGTAGGAAATATGGAATATTTAAAACATGGCGGACGAATCGGGAAAGTATCCGCTCTTGCCGGAAGCGTTCTGGACATCCGTCCTATTATTACCTTAAAGCAGGGAGAAATCTTCCCTTCCGGCATTGACAGGGGACGAAAACGGACTTTAAAGAAGGTAATGGATCTTCTTTTGGAATATCTGAAAGAAAGCAGTCTTGGCATTGACTGCTTCAGCATTGCCGTGGGATACGGCTATGACCGTGAGGAAGGTCTCGCCTTCCGCGATCAGGCTCTTTCCATACTTTCAGAAAAAGGATATGATATAAAAGAAATAGCCCTTTATCAGATTGGGGCAACAATCAGCGTACACACCGGACCTTATCCCCTGGGATTTGGAATTATTGAAAAAGGACTTGCAGTTCCATAAAGATACCTTTATAATTATTTAGGGTAAAGAAGCCACACAAATTCTTTACCCTATTTTTTTTAGAAGGAGGATAAGAAGAAAGCAATTATGAAGAACGTAGAGGACTACATACGCAGTATTCCGGATTTTCCGGAAGAAGGCATTATTTTCAGGGATGTGACCAGTGTTCTGCAGGATCCTGACGGATTAGGACTGGCCATTGATTCCATGAAAAAGATGCTGGAAGGAGTTGATTTTGACCTGGTTGTCGGAACAGAGTCAAGAGGATTTATCTTTGGCGTCCCCATTGCCTATTCCTTGCATAAGGGATTTGTTCCCGTTCGTAAGAAAGGCAAGCTGCCATTGGAAGTCATCTCCAAAGAATATGCTTTGGAATATGGCAGTTCCGTGGTGGAGATGCATAAAGACTCTATCAAACCGGGGCAAAAGGTAGTTGTGGTGGACGACCTGATTGCAACAGGCGGCACCATTGAAGCGAGCATTCAGATGATTGAAGAACTGGGCGGCGAAGTCGTAAAGGTAATTTTCCTGATGGAACTGGCAGGACTTAAAGGAAGAGAACGCCTGAAGGGCTACGATGTGGACAGTGTCATCATCTATGAAGGCAAATAAGGTAACTTTATACAAATTATGAAAAGGTGGAAAAAGATGTTAGAAAAATGGTTCAAACTCAAAGAAAACAACACAAACGTTAAGACAGAGATAGTTGCCGGCGTCACAACATTTATGACAATGGCATATATCTTGGCAGTCAACCCCTCCATTCTGTCTGCGTCAGGCATGGATAGCAACGCCATTTTGATGGCGACCGCACTTGCCGCTTTTATTGGTACGCTGGCAATGGCGCTTCTTGCTAATTATCCTTTCGCCCTTGCACCGGGCTTGGGCCTTAATGCATACTTTGCTTATACGGTATGCGGCGCTATGGGATATTCATGGCAGGTTGCTCTTCTGGCAGTATTTGTGGAAGGTCTAATCTTCATCGTGCTTTCCGTAACAAATGTGCGTGAAGCAATCTTCAATGCAATTCCTCTCCCTTTAAAGAAGGGCGTTTCCGTGGGCATTGGTCTGTTTATTGCCTTTATCGGATTCCAGAATGCAGGAATTGTAGTCAACTCAGATTCTACACTGGTTACAGTTATTGACTTTACCGAAAACTTCCGCACAGCGGGCATCAGCGCGCTGCTGGCAATTATCGGTACGTTCCTGATTGCTATTCTTTATATAAAGGGCGTAAAAGGCTCTATATTAATCGGTATCTTTGCAACATGGATTCTTGGCATTATCTGCCAGCTGACAGGATTATACGCAGTAACTCCTGACGCAGGATACTATTCTCTTCTCCCGTCCTTTAGCAGCTTCAGCTTCGGCGCCATCGGACTGACCTTCGGACAGTGTTTCAATGTAGATTTCTCAGCTGTCAGAATTACAGATTTCATTGTTATTGTTCTGGCTTTCTTATTCGTAGATGTCTTTGATACGCTGGGAACCTTGATCGGTTGTGCAAACAAGGCAGACATGTTAGATAAAGAAGGAAAACTTCCCCGCATCAAACAGGCTCTGCTGGCAGATGCAATTGCAACCAGCGCCGGCGCAGTACTGGGTACTTCCACTACCACTACCTTCGTAGAGAGCTCCGCAGGTGTGGCAGAAGGCGGCAGAACAGGTCTTTCATCTGTTGTAACCGGATTCTTATTCCTGTTGTCAATTGTCTTTGCACCGATTTTCACAGCAATTCCGGGCTTTGCAACCGCTCCGGCATTATTGTTTGTAGGATTTTTGATGATCACAGCTGTAACACAGATTGACTTCAATGACTTAACCGAAGCAATACCCGCTTATTTATGCCTCCTTGCTATGCCGCTTTTATACAGCATTTCCGAAGGTATTGCAGTGGGTGTTATCTCCTATGTGATTATTAACGCCGTATGCGGAAAAGCTAAAAAGATCAAACCGCTTATGTACATACTTGCCGTATTGTTTATTTGTAAATATATTTTCCTGTAGAATTAAACCCCTGCCAAATTCTCTAAAGGGATAAAATGATTTCGGAAAGTACATAGTAAACGTTACAGAAATTTAAAAGGAGTATCGCATAATAACGGAACTTTCGTTATAAAGCGATACTCCTTCTTTTTTCATTATCTGTCATATTCGCAGATATATCCCACTTTTCCCGCATAGGAAGGCGCTGCGGATAGAATATCATCCGGCACGTCATTTAAATAACATCTTTCGTCAGCCTTTCGGTAAAAAAGAACCACATAACCTTCATCAACTTCCACTCCGTCCTCTGTCAGTCCGGTATGGCTTGGTTCTCCATCCAGCCAAAAGCCCCGTAGCACATCATATAAAGGAACCAGTGCATAAGTTTCTTCGTCCATCGGCTCATACCAATAATACATATAGCTATTATCACTACCATAACTTTTATTATTTGCTCCAACAAAAAACGTGATATTTGTTTTGTCTTCCGAAATAATCTGCTCCTGAATCCGCTCTATCTCATCCCATGAAGTGATTGCAGCCAAATAACCGCCTTTTTCTCTGCATAAGGATTCAGCTTCCGTCCATGTCAAATCCTCCACCACCAATTCATACCGATGGTCCGCCGAAGTCACGCCGCCGGTTTCCAAAACAGAACGGATTTCCCTTAGAACATAATATTTTTGCGGACGCATCTGCTGCTCTGTGGGATATATCTGACTAAGACGCTCCTCATATTCTTCTTCACTTACCACTTCCTCTTCCTCTCCCCATCGATACACATAGATAAGTTCTCCATTTTCATCAAGCTGCGGTCTATCCGCATCCGGAGGATCGCCATATTCTCCACCGTCAACACAGCACCACTTTCCATCCTGAATCGTATACACCCAGTCATAATAATGTCCCATATTTCCTTCAGAATTGCAAATCAGATTTCCCCGCTCAATATAGGTAAAATACAGGCGGCTCGACTGCCATCCGTCCATAACTCCGTCGTGAAACGTCAAAACAATACATCCGCCGGCTTCATATCCGCTATCTATTACCAGCTCGGGAATATCATCATCATCTACATAAATTAGACTGAAAGAAAAACCATTTGCACCACCCTCTCCCAGCAGCAAATCTAAAAAAGAAAGGTAAGCGGCTCCATAATCGGGATAAACAGCTGCATAAACCTGTTTCTCTTTCTCTAAATAGGCTTCATATTCCTCCTGCCAGGATTCCACTTCGTCTTTTTCGCTGTTTTGTGCGAAATCTTTTCCCTCTTTACTGCTGTCCTGTTCGGATTCCTTTTTGACCTCATCCGATTCCACCGTTTTCTCCGTATAATCTTTTTCTTCAGGTACCTCTTGACTCTTTCCACAGGCACATATCATTGTAATGCTGAAATAAATAAGTAATATGGTTTTTATCTTTTTCATTTTAAGGCCGGTCCTTTTCATTATTTTTCATCATATTCGCAGATATATCCCACTTTTCCCGCATAGGAAGGCGCTGCGGATAGAATATCATCCGGCACGTCATTTAAATAACATCTTTCGTCAGCCTTTCGGTAAAAAAGAACCACATAATCTTCATCAACTTCCACTCCGTCCTCTGTCAGTCCGGTATAACTCGGTTCTCCCTCCAGCCAGAAGCCCCACAATGCATTATATGATCCCAACATACTATAGGTTTCTCCTGTCTCCGGTTCAATCCAATGATATCCAACATAGGCATTATCAACTCTTTCATTATTTGCTCCAACAAAAAACGTGACGCTTGTTTTATCTTCAGAAATAATCTGTTCCTGAATCCGCTCCATCTCTTCCCAAGTGGTAATTGTAGCCAGATAGCCACCTTTTTCCCTGCACAGGGTCTCAGCTTCCTTCCAGGTCAAATCCTCCACAACCAATTCATACCGATGTCCTGCGGAAGTCACATCTCCTGTTTTCATAACAGAAAGCATTTCCTTCAAAATATAATATTTTTCCGGATATTTCTGCCGTTCCAACGGATACGCCTCATTAAGACGGGCCTCATACTCCTCTTTACTTACTTCTTCCTCGTCCTCTCCCCATTTGTACAAAAAGATATAATCTCCGTTTTCATCAAACTGCAGTCCATCCGGAGGATCGCCATATACTCCGCCGTCAACATAGCACCACTTTCCATCTTGAATCGTATACACCCAGTCATAATAATGTCCCATATTTCCTTCGGAATTACAAATCAGATTCCCACGCTCGATATAGGTAAAATTCAGGCGACTCGACTGCCATCCGTCCATAACGCCGTCGTGGAACGTCAAAACAGTACATCCGCCGGCTTCAAATCCGCTGTCTATTACCAGTTCGGGAATATCATCATCATCTACATAAATAAGACTATAGGTACACCTATCTGCATACTCAAACTTGTCTAAATAAGAAAGGTAAGCGGCTTCATAAGTGGGATAAACAGCTGCATAAACTTGTTCCTCTTTGTCCTCATAGGCTTTATAGTCGTCCTGTCCGGATTCCGCTTCGTCTTTTTCGCTGTCTCGTGTAAAATCTTTTCCCGCTTTACTGCTGTCCCATCCGGAATCCTTTTTGACTTCATCCGGTTCCGCCGTTTTCTCCGCATAATCTTTTTCCGGTATCTCTTGACTCTTTCCACAGGCACATATCATTGTAATGCTTAAGCATATGAGTAATATGGTTTTTATCTTTTTCATTTTAAAGCCGTTCCTTTTCCTATTCTGTATAATAGCCTTATTATACCAAAAACAGACAGACTTTCCAATTTTATTATATATTCAACATATATAAGACACCACTCTAAAATGCTTAGTTTTAAAACATGAAAAGGGATATCAAAGGAATGCATTTCCTTCGATACCCCTTCTTATTGCATTTATTAAATTTCTAACCTTGTCAGCAATCTTATTATTTGTAATTAACAATCTTACCAAAGTCAGGCTTCAATGCTGCTCCGCCAACCAGACCGCCGTCGATATCAGGCTGTGAGAATAAGTCTGCTGCTGTAGCTGCATTTACGGAACCGCCGTACTGGATGCGAATAGCTTCTGCTGTTGCATCATCATAGATTTCAGCGATGCACTCACGGATGCCTTTGCAAACTTCCTGTGCCTGCTCTGTAGTAGCTGTCTTGCCTGTTCCGATAGCCCAGATAGGCTCATAAGCGATAACTGCTGTCTTTGCCTGATCTGCTGTTACTCCAAGGAAACCAACCTTAACCTGCTGACGGATAAAGTCCATGGTTACGCCCTGTTCTCTCTGCTCTAAGGATTCTCCACAGCACATAATAGGTGTAATGCCATGCTCGAAAGCCTTTAACATTTTCTTGTTAACGGTCTCGGATGTTTCCTCAAAGTATTCTCTTCTCTCGGAATGACCTAAAACAACATATTTAACGCCAACATCTGTCAGCATGTTAGGGGAAATCTCGCCTGTGAAAGCACCCTTCTCCTCAAAATACATGTTCTCAGCGCCAACCTGGATATTGGAGCCTTTAACAGCTTCCATAACAGGAATGATATCGATAGCCGGTACGCAGAAAACAACGTCTGCTTCATCAGTCGCTACCAAAGGTTTTAATGTGTTTACTAATTCTACTGCCTCACTGGGAGTCATATTCATCTTCCAGTTTCCGGCGATAATTTTTCTTCTTGCCATTTTTCATTCTCCTTAATTATATAATACTTTTTTCTTTGAACCTGCCGTTAGTTTAATTCCAAATATCAGCAATACAAGACCGAAAGGAAAGACCGCCACTCCCGCTCCCATAATACCTCCCATATCATAGAAAATATTGGAATCAATTGCATGGACTTCATCGGATAAAGCAGGGACAGTACATAACATAGGATGTTCTTCCCCGTAGTATACGGTTATTGACGCCCCTTTGGGATAATCCCCTGAATAAGTATCAAGTTCAACAGTAACATGACCCGTGCCGTTATCAAATCCAATGGTGGTATAACCGTATTTTGAACTGATATAGACATCTTCAACAGTTCCCGAAGTCTCAACACTATTTTTCATGAATTCTTTCATAGTAATCCGCGAAGCAGCCTCTCTCGCGCTGCTGCTGCTTCCTACATCAGCCAAAAAGGATATGACTGCTGAAAAAATTCCCGCCACCCAGACTAAACATGCAAGAACAATTAAAATAATTCCTATAACTTTATCCCCGTTAACCTTATTCTGCATAACGGTCATTCTCCCTTTGTAATTATTTATTGTCCTTTTGATCAGGAAGATTTGGATTTCTTAATGAGCACAATGCCGCCAGCCAGAAGCCCTAGTCCTATAATTCCGAAAAAGATGCCTACTCCTGCTCCTACAGCGTAAAATACAGTGCCAAGCGTCTCATAAGTCCCTTCCACCAAATCCGGCGCCATACAACCGGATGCGGGATATTCTCTGTTATAATAGACAACAACGGAATCTCCCTCTCTGAATGCACTGTTGGAAACCGAAAACGTACTCTGATAGTAACTGTCAGCTTCTTCTGCATAGTACTCAACCGTTGTCGAACCATCATCTACATTCGTAATGATACCCTCGGTTTCTACCGCATATGCATAGAAATTTTCCAGTTCTTCCTCTGAAGCCTCTTTTGCTTTTCCCATTGCGCCTCCTACTACCAGAAAAGCAATGGCAAAAGAAACAGCAATGAAAAGCAAAATGCCGCCAACAACGGACATAACTATTCCGCCGGTTTTTTTACCTGTACTCACTGAAATCCTCCTTGAATTTACTGCTTATTTATCATCAGCCGCATCTACGCCGGGAAGTACCTTACCCTCTAAGAACTCAAGGGAAGCACCGCCGCCTGTGGAAATATGGCTCATCTTGTCTGCAAAGCCCAACTGATTAACTGCTGCTGCGGAATCGCCGCCACCGATAATGGTTGTAGCATCTGTCTCAGCCAAAGATTTTGCAACTGCAATAGTACCTGCTGCAAGGGTAGGATTCTCAAATACGCCCATAGGTCCGTTCCATACAACTGTCTTAGCGGATTTTACAGCGTCAGCATATAATTCTGCTGTCTTTGTTCCGATATCAAGACCTTCCATGTCAGCGGGAATCTTGTCAGCATCCACAACCTGAACGTCGATAGGTCCGTCAATAGGGTTGGGGAAAGCTGCTGCGATTGTAGTATCAACAGGAAGCAGTAATTTCTTGCCAAGCTTCTCTGCTTTTTCCATCATTTCTTTACAATAATCAAGCTTTTCATTGTCAACTAAGGAGTTACCTACTTCATAGCCTTTTGCCTTTAAGAATGTGAAAGCCATTCCGCCGCCGATAATCAGGGTATCGCATTTCTCAAGTAAGTTGTTGATAACATTTAATTTGTCAGCAACTTTTGCACCGCCGAGAATTGCAACGAAAGGTCTTACAGGATTTTCAACTGCATTGCCTAAGAAGTCGATTTCCTTCTGCATCAGGTAACCAACTGCGCACTCGCCGCCTTTTGCACGTACAACCTCTGTTACGCCTGCAACGGAAGCATGTGCCCTGTGGGAAGAACCGAAAGCGTCACATACATATACATCGCAAAGGTCTGCCAGTTCTTTGGAGAAGTCTTCGCCGTTCTTTGTCTCTTCTTTTCCACGGAAACGTGTATTCTGAAGTAATACAACATCTCCTTCTTTCATAGCTTCAACTGCCTTTGTAGCAGCCTCGCCTGTTACATTGTAATCAGCTACGAACGTTACTTCTTTTCCTAATTTCTCGGAAAGTCTCTTAGCAACGGGCGCTAAGGATTCGCCTTCGTTGGGGCCTTCCTTTACTTTTCCTAAGTGGGAGCAGAGAATTACTTTGCCGCCGTCCTTTAATAATTTTTCAATGGTGGGCAGTGCTGCCTTAATACGGGTCTCATCTGTAATCTCTCCGTTTTTGAGCGGTACGTTAAAATCGCATCTTACCAAAACACGTTTTCCGCTTACGTTGATGTCATCAACTGATTTTTTGTTTAATCCCATTTCTATTGCCTCCTAAATTTTTTAATATAGAAAGGGTCCGGTCCAAATGACCGGACCCTTTAAGGTCTTTGCTTAATTCAGATTGTATCAATCAGTATTAGCCTAACTCAGCGAAGTATTTGATTGTACGAACCATCTGAGATGTGTAGCTGTTCTCATTATCATACCAGGAAACAACTTCTACCTGTGTTTTTCCTCCAGGTAAAGGAGAAACCATAGTCTGAGTAGCATCGAATAAGGAACCGAATCTCATACCGATGATATCGGAAGAAACGATCTCTTCTGTATTGTAACCGAAGGACTCTGTAGCCTGAGCTTTCATAGCTGCGTTAACTTCATCGATTGTTACCTCTTTGTCTACTACTGCAAATAATAATGTAGAAGAACCTGTAGGGGTAGGAACACGCTGAGCAGCTCCGATTAATTTTCCGTTTAACTCAGGAATAACAAGACCGATTGCTTTAGCAGCACCTGTAGAGTTAGGAACGATGTTGCAAGCGCCTGCACGGCTTCTTCTCTTATCGCCTTTTCTCTGAGGTCCGTCAAGAATCATCTGATCGCCTGTGTAAGCGTGGATTGTACACATAATACCGGACTCGATAGGAGCCAGATCATTTAATGCTTTAGCCATAGGAGCTAAGCAGTTTGTTGTACAGGAAGCAGCGGAGATAATCTGATCATCTGCTGTTAATGTCTCATGGTTTACATTGTAAACGATTGTCTTAAGGTCATTTCCTGCAGGTGCGGAAATAACAACTTTCTTTGCACCAGCGTTGATGTGAGCCTGTGCTTTTGCTTTAGATGTATAGAAACCGGAGCACTCTAATACTACGTCAACACCGATTTCACCCCAAGGGCAGTTATTTGCGTCTGGCTCTTTGTAAATTTTGATTGTTTTACCTTTAACTGTGATTGTACCAGCTTCGTCATCTGCTGTAACCTGATCTTCTTCGCCCACTGCTACGTATCTTCCCTGAGAAGAGTCGTATTTTAATAAATGAGCTAACATTGAAGGTGTTGTTAAATCGTTGATTGCTACTACTTCGTATCCTTCTGCACCAAACATCTGTCTGAATG
>CAZZHJ010000035.1:0-13203 GCA_964653815.1 uncultured Lachnospiraceae bacterium | reverse complement strand
TTGTTGCGTTTCTTGCCTTTCTCGATAAGAGAAACAAGAAGAAATAAAAATGCCTATCCTGTCTGCCAACAGGATAGGCGGTGTCCGTAAGGACAATCGTTCATTTTCGGGGGCATCCACCTTTGGAGTGGGTGCTTTTTCTATGTCTAATGTAACATAAGAGACAAGGAAATTCAACAACTATTTTTCAATCATCTATTTCTCTCATTTCTCTATTATGAGCAAGTCTTTTCTCTTCTTCAGGTATTCTAATTCTTCTGAATCACGACAGGTGTAAAGTGTATACTGTCCCAGTCGGTTAAAAATCAGCGAAACTTTCTTTGTGTACAGACCGGAATCCTGAGCATATTCCTCAATAATCAGGCTGGCATTGTATTTTTTGATCAATTCATAGGAAGTGACCAGTCCGATGCCGCTTCCGCCTTCATCTTTGTGGGTGGTGTAATTCTGTAATCCCAGATTGACCAGAACTTCTTTTGAAAAGGGTATACCGCTGTCAAAGATACTGATATGATAAAAGGAATCACTTTTGTCAATGTTTAATAAAACATGGCGGCTGCTGTTGTGGGCAGCGGCAATCATGGCATTTTCCAAAAAGTCGGCAAGGAGTGTATTCAAATCTTCTTCACTGATGGTTTTGCGAAGAAAAGAATCCATATCACAGGTGACGGAAACGTCAAAGTCTGTTTCTTTTTCGCTGGCTTTCTGCTGCATATAGTTTAAGAGGTTGTCAACGGAAGAAACACCCGTTGCATGAAGGACATGGCAGCGGTTATCCTGTCTGAGGAGAATGCCTTTGCGGTGGGCGGTCATCTGTTCCAAATCTTCCAGCAGATGTTGTCCTTTTTCCGTGTCTTCGCCGGGGAGGGTAGAAGCGCTTTCAAGAAAGGATTTTACGGCAAGGGCCATGGCAGGAATGAGTTTATTGTCCCCGTGGATGATTTTAGCCAGTTCGCCGTTCTCTTCTTCCAATTCTTTGAGACGGATATCTTTTTGGGACAAAGCGGCATTCAGCTCGGCGATGTCCTTTTCTTTCAGCTTGTCTAAGTAGGTCTTAGTAATATTATTTCTCCATGAAAGATAGATGAAGATGGCAAAAACAAAAGCAAACAGGATGGGAAAGAAGTAAAGGTTCTCGTATGTCGTACTTCTCATTAATAGTGCCAGAAAGAGCACCAATAGACTGATAATCATAAGCGGAAAACGATACAGCCTGTTTGTGAGAAAGGGCATTCCTTTCTTTAGACGTTTGAGACAAAAGGGGAGCTGTGTTATCAGCAATTGAAGGAAAGCGATAAGAATTTGATATAATATATGATTATAAGTTGGGCTGGATATTATCGAAATAAATACAAGTCCAATAATAACAATTGAGATAGAAAATGTTATATAACTTATCCCATAGGATATAATCATAGTAGTAATGCAAATTTCCGGGGAGACAGCAGGAACCATGAAAGAGAAAAACAATACTGAGACTAATATTAATAGTAGAATAGTTGTATGGGGAAAGACGGTTTCGGATAAAGCAGCCAGTAAAGACAAACATACAGCAAACAGCAGGGTGGAAAAAACCAGCTTTTTCTTTTGGGGAAAATTCAATAACTTAATATAGCAATAGATGCCGCATAATATAATAGCAAAATATTTAATAAAATATAACATATGTATCTCCGCAAAATAATCATTCAGTATAGCACAAGTTAATTATAATAGGAGGTTATGCTTTGAACAACATACAGGCAGTTGTGGATTAAAACCAATAAAAACCAATAAAAAATCCATGTAACTTTTTAATATGGGTTTCAAGGGCATTTTTCTTATCATCATAGCAGAAATGCGAAGGAGAGGTGAGAAAAATGTGGCAAGGTTTTTTACAGTTCTTTTGGAATTCTTTTAATGCACAGTAATCAAATAGACTCGGGCTGTCCGATAACGAATGTGGTTCGGACAGCCCGTCTGTTTTATAGTCGGTTCTTTATTTTCTTAGCATAATAGTGAATAAATTCCGTTAAAGTAGGCACTCCCTTTTCAGAGCTTATCTTAGCCGTATAGTAAACTAACAAATCATCAATATCAGTTGTTCTCCAAGCTTTATTAATGGCATTCTGCATGGCGCGTTCAATGCTGAAATCAGTTTTCTTGTATTTGACGGCAAGGGTGCTGCATATGCCGTGAGTTTTCCCTTTGATAACCAGAATAATTGCATCAGTTAAGTAAGTGTAGCCAAGGGCCTTAGGACTTATGCCTATGGCATCAAGCTCTGTAGTAACCAGTCTTTGCAACAGCTTCAGAGAAGGCTCGACCGGTGGGGTGGAATTGTCGTCTGGGGATTGGTTGGAGTGGCGCCCCAGTATTCCTCCCTTCATCATGCGAAGAAACTCTACAACATTCTTTTCAGAATAGTCGGTCTGGTGCTTAGACATGATAAAATCGGCGCCCAGCTGTCTGGCAAATTCATAAGTTGCACTGCTAGAATTGTTGGTAGTTATCAAGATATAAGGCCTAAAAGAAAGGGATGCGTTCTTTAAATCCTGTAAAAACAGCAACCCGTTTCCGCTCCCCTCATTCAGTTCCAAATCCAGGATAATGGCATCGGGAAGCTGTTCCTTTGCCAGATCAACAGCCCGGTAAGAATTGTTGGTTATTTCAATCAGTTCAACATCCGGAGTCAAATCAATATATTCTTTAAAATTTTTGCATGTATCAGGATCGTCTTCAACCAAAAGTATGTTAAGTTCCCGCTTCATTTTCGTAATCCTTTACCGTTTTTTTGCATTATATAACATTTTCCAACAAATTCCAACATATTCAAACACCACAACCAAATAAAAGTAAAGAAAAATTAGTTGTATATTAAAAAAAGAAAAAGGTAATTTTGCAACTTGAAGAGGGGATGGAAGATAATGAAAGAAAAATCTATTGGAAAACGAATCGGATATTTATGCAGGAAAAAAGGAATGACGCCCTATCAGCTGTCTGCTAAAGCCATGGTGCCGATGACGACATTGGATAACATTATGAAAGGGCATACAACTAATCCGGGGATTTATACTGTAAATAAGATATGCGACGGATTAGGAATGACACTGTATGAGTTTCTGGATTGCGAGGAATTCAGGAGAGAAGAAAATGACGGGAGAGATTCTAAGTAATTGACTCTGTGGGTAGAGTAGGGCTTGTTTTTCTGTTTCTTATTTGCTAATATAACGATATCATATCTTTAACTTTGAAGCTGTCGCTTTAAGGTTATCATTTGGAACAGCACTGTTCCGTCACAACTACATAAGAAAGGAAAGCATATCTATGAAAGCACATCAAAACAACAAGTCTATTGTATGCAACTCTGAAACAACTTTTCAAGCCCTTCAGGAGGCTCACGGCACGATTCCCTACGGAATGACTAACGATTATATGTTTCGAGCCGTTTTGCAGACTAATAACAACGCGCTCCGCGGGCTAATCTGTTCTCTTCTGCACTTGGAAAAAGAAGAAGTCATTTCTGTAGAAATTACAAATCCTATTATTCTTGGAGATTCCATGGGAAGCAAAGAATGTAGGCTCGATATTACGGTTTTACTGAATGATCATAGTATCATTAATTTGGAAATGCAGATTGCAAACAGGAAAAACTGGACGAACCGCTCTATTCTGTACCTATGCCGCTCTTTTGATAACCCTGTACGAGGACAGGATTATGGGGAAATAAAGCCGGCAATACATATTGGATTTCTTGATTATACCCTCTTTGAGGAGTATCCGGAATTTTATGCAACTTATAAACTGATAAATGTAAAAAATCATAATATTTATAGTGACAACTTTATTCTGAGTGTGGTAGACTTATCTAAAATAAACCTTGCAACCGAGGAAGATAAGGCATACCGGATTGATTACTGGGCAGCCCTCTTCAAAGCCACTACATGGGAGGAATTAAAAATGATTGCATCTAGTGATAAGGATATGGAAGAAGCGGTAAGATCCCTTTTTCTGTTTTGTACGGATGAGCAGGTCCGTAAAGCGTGCCGGGAAAGGGATGAATATTATCAGGATCTGGCGAGTTATGAAAGGGAAATTGCTGAAAAAGACACAATTATTGCTGAAAAAGATAATACGATTGCCCAAAAAGAAGCTCTAATCCAAGAACTTTCTGCCAAGATTGAGATGCTTCAAAAGCAAAATGAGGAAGTTTTTTAGGACAATTTGGGAAATTTATGTTATTGCCCAAATTTGGATTTTATATTATACTAAAACTAAATATAGTATAAATAGCATAATACAGCCTCTTTAGTTAGAGGCTTTTTTGCTATATACATTAAATTTTCCAACGGTTTGGAGGACATGATTATGAAGAAAGGCCTGTTAAAAACGCTCAGTATTGCTTTAATTGTATCGCTGCTGACTCCCAATGTGGTATCGGCGGCTTCCCTGCCTATGCAGACAGAGTCGGAAGCTGTAAGTGAAAACAATGCTGTCAATGCTATAGAAAGCGGGCAGGACGAAGGAGAGGAATTCCAGGAGGATATACCGGAAAATGATACACCTGAAATAGAGCGTTTATTAACTTACCACGATGAAGAGGATCCGGTTCCGGTTATGACCAGGTCGGAAGAAACCGTTTATGCCAATAGAGGAACCCTGCCAAGCCGTTACAGTTCGTTAGAGGAGGGAAAGATGCCGGCATTAAGGAATCAGGGGAGTGACGGAACCTGTTGGGCATTTGCGGCAGTAGGCGCCAGTGAAGCGGGACTGATCAGCAGAGGTCTGGCGGGAACAAACATAGATTTATCAGAAAGGCATCTGATTTATTATTTTTATGAAAAAGGAGCCGTAGGAGATGTGCTGGGAGGAACAACTGGCGATTATAATAAAGTCATGGGCGGCGCAAGCTATAATTATATAAACAGGGGCGGAAACTCCCTGTATACCATGTGGCACCTGGCAAGCTGGGCCGGTCTAGCCAATGAATCCAAAGCTTCTTACGCGGGATTAGCGACGGCGCTCCCCAAAACAACTGCTGACGTATATGGGTCTGACAGCTATCATCTGCAGAATGCTTATATTGTTAATAAGAAAAACACGGATGTTATAAAACAGTTAATCATGGAATACGGTTCTATGGCGTTTGCATACTATTCTACAATTTTAGAGTCGTGCGATAACCCTGTTGAGGACAGTTATTATTATCATTTTGATAATAAGGGAACCAATCATGCAGTACAGGTTGTAGGCTGGGATGATAATTTCAGTAAGGATAAGTTTTCCACTACACCGCCCGGGGACGGAGCGTGGCTTGTAAAAAACAGCTGGGGTGAGGAAGGCGGCAATTATGCCCAGAACGGATATTTCTGGATGTCCTATTATGATAAAAGCATTTCTGATAATTTCTTTGCCTATGTCTGTGAAAAAGGAGATAATTACGACAATATTTACCAGTATGACGGGGCATCGGGAACCCGCTATATGTATGCCAAAAATTTTGCCAATGTATTTACGGCAAAGGGAAATGCCAACGGAATCGAAAAGCTTAAAGCTGTAGGTATCGGCATTTATGATAACAATGTAAACTATACGGTGGATATTTATACGGACCTGACCAATCCTTCAGACCCTTCCAGCGGGACGAAAGTAGCGTCGCAGAAAGGGACTCTGACTTATTCAGGGTATCATACGATACCGTTGAATACGCCGGTTACAATAGAAGAAGGGCAGAAATTTTCGGTTGTATTTACCTTTGACAAAACAAGTGCGGTTTATGTAGATTATACCTATGGCAGTAGTTGGATTGAATTTGTGACCAATGAATCCTTGGGAACCAGTTTTTATCATGTGGGTTATGCAGGCGAAAGCTGGGTAGATGCGGTGGGTGGTTCTCAGTCCACTTTTAGAATCAAGGCATATACCTCCAATGCCGTTCCCGATGGGACGGAACCGCTGCAGAAAATCATTTTGGATAAAACTGCAATTACGCTGGATAAAGGCAAAACTGCACAATTAAAAGTAACCTATAGACCTTCTTATACAACGGATGATAAGACAATACGCTGGTCCAGCAGTAATACAAGTGTGGCAACGGTTGACGGAAATGGCAAAATAACGGCGGTAGGTGCAGGAACAGCAACCATTACGGCAGCGTGCGGGACGAAAACGGCTGTCTGCACGGTAACTGTGAAGGATATGGGGGTTACTGTTGAGAATCTGAATAATAATGCGGGAACATTTACAGTGAAAGCAGTAGGGCTCAATCAACTTTCTGGTGTTTCACGGGTACAATTTGCGATCTGGAGTGAAGAGAACGGACAGGATGATTTGAAATGGTATACGGCTGTTAACGGGGGAAATGGTGTATATACCCAAAATATCAGTATCAAAAATCACGGTTCCAAAGCGGGAAGATATTATATACATGTATATACCTACGACAGTGCAGGAACGTCACGCTTTTTCGGGGCAACCGAATGCACATTTTCCAAGACAAATCCATCGGTTGCGGGGATAAGCGCAAAGGTTTCGGCAGATGAGGAGAATGTTACCATTACAGCTACAGGAGTACAGGGAATGGGAACCCTGAAATTTGCGGTATGGAGCGATGTAAACGGACAGGATGATCTGGTCTGGTATACCGCAACCAATCAAGGCGGTAATACATGGACGGCTACAGTGCCTATTTCCAGACACAAGTATTCGGCCGGACGCTATAACGTCCATGTTTATGGTGAGAATATATATAGCAGCAGTCGGCTCATAACATCTACCAGCTTCCAAATCAGTGGACCCAAGGCAGGCAAAACAGTTATTAAAGATGTGAATGCCGGGGCAGGAACGTTTACAGTAGAAGTAAGCGGGATAAGTGCCAAGGCGGGAATAAAAAATGTGCGTGTGGCGGTATGGAGCACGTCCAACCAAAGTAATCTGGTATGGTATACGGCTGCAAGACAGAGCAATGGAACCTATACGGTACCGGTAAATATTGCAAACCATGGGTATCAATACGGAACTTATACAGCCCATGCTTATGTAACAGATAATAATGGAAATGTAGTTGTGGCTGGGGCGACAGGAACAGTAGCCCAGCCTAAGGCAGCATTGACTGCTGTAGGAAACGGAAACCAGACCCAGTTTAATATTAAAGCATCCAATGTGGGATACGCAGGGGGTGTAAAGAGCGCCAGAGTAGCGGTATGGAGTGCAACAGGCGGACAGGATGACTTAGTCTGGTATACTATGACAAATAACGGAAACGGTGTGTGGAGTACAAATGTGCCCATTTCCAGACATAGGACAGCTGGGACATATTATGCCCATATGTATATAGCAGATAAAACCGGAAGCCAGCATATGATTGCAAGTACCACATTTAAGGTGGATGCGCCGACGGCGGGAAGTATTACAGTTAAAAATCTCAATAATAGTGCAGGAACATTTAACCTGGAAGTGGCAGGGATAAATGCCAAAGCCGGAATCAATAATGTGCGGGTAGCGGTATGGAGTACAGCTAACCAGAGTAACTTGAAATGGTATACGGCTGTAAGGCAGAGTAACGGAACCTATACAGTGTCTGTTAATATTGCAAATCATGGCTATCAATACGGGACTTATATAGCCCATGCCTATGTAACAGACAATAATGGCATAGCAGTTGTGGCAGGAACAACAGCAAAGATGGAGCAACCGAAGGCGGTACTGACAGCAGCAGGAAATGGCAATCAGACTCAGTTTAACTTAAGGGCGTCTAATGTGGCTTATGCAGGAGGAGTAAAAAGCGCAAGAGTAGCAGTATGGAGTGCGGCAGGCGGACAGGATGACTTAGTCTGGTATACTATGACAAATAACGGAAATGGCGTGTGGAGTACGAACGTTCCTATTTCCAAGCACAAGACGGCCGGGACATATTATGCTCATATGTATATAGCGGATAAAAACGGCAGTCAGCACGTGATTAGTAGCACCACATTTAAGGTAGATGCGCCGACGGTAGAAAGTCTTGCAATCAAGAATCTCAATAATGGTGCAGGCACTTTTACGTTAGAAGCATCCGGAGTAACAGCTAAACCGGGAATTGATAATATAAGAGTGGCAGTGTGGAGTACACCGGATCAGAGTAATTTGAAATGGTATACAGCTGTGAGACAAAGTGATGGAAGTTATATGGTGCCGGTTAATATAGCAAATCATGGTTACAAGGATGGAACTTATACGGCACATGCTTATATAACAGATAAAAACGGAGTATTGATAATAAAAGGGACAACTGTAAAACTGACAAAATAAAGTAAAAGTGAATATACAAACAAAGTTAAAAATAGTTTGTAGGAAATAGTAAAAAATTCCCACAAACTATTTTTATGTTAACCAAAATTAAATTTATACTACAAAATATGTACTTTTTTCAAAAAAAATTACAAAATAACAGCAATTTCCATTGAATTTGTTTACATAATGTTGTAAACTGTAACCAGCTTTGGAGAGTCAGTTAAAGAGGAAGGTGCGCAATGAAAAGAAAAATATCCAGAATTTTAGCTATTATGATGGCATTTATGGTTGTAGTAACATCGACTGTCCCAGTAAATGTTTTTGCTGCACAGGTGGAAGATTCAACAGTAAATGCAGAAAACACAGTGTCTGAAAACGGTCAGGATACCGTGCAGGCACTAGAAATAGTGGATGAAGAAATAATATCTGAAAATGATACAGATACGTTTGGAGAAAAAGGGAAATTGAATTTCCTGTATCTGGGAAACAAATATATAGAGTCTCCGGGAGAACAGAATGTTCTGGTTGGATATGGAGATGATGAGACTGTTCTTACAAGTGCTAAATTAGAAGTGCAGAATTACCGTACAAAAGAGATTTCTTCTTATTATAGTGAGGAGACCATGGACAATACTGTACTTTTTAATATGGATTTTTCTCCTGAAGATGCGGGTATTTATGAAATAATCGGTGTTTCATTTGTAACGGAAGATGGAGAAGAAAAGCATATTTCTTTGTCTGAAACAGGAATGGCCAAAGTGTATTTTGGTGTAGACGAAGAAGTAACGGAAACAGGAGATATAACTGCGGAACCTGATGCATCTGTGGAAATGCAGATTGTAACTTTTGATGAAGAGGGCGTTTCTGATGTAGAAACAGAAGAGATTACAGCAGCAGTAGAGGATGCTTTAAACGAAGCCAGAAACAATGTGGATACTGCGCCTAAAAGAAGATTATCCCGCAGTGCCGTACCTGCATTGGCAAGTGAAGCTGATGCAAACGGAAGAAGTGCCAACGGAGATATTGTTGTCGTTTTGGACCCCGGACATGATGCCACCCATAAAGGGGCTAGTGCTAGCGGATTGAATGAGGAAGCGCTGACCTTAAAGATTGCACAGTATTGTAAAGAAGAATTGGAACAATATAGTGGAGTTAAGGTATATATGACCCGTACGTCTGCTTCCTGTCCTTATCCTGGTACATCCAGTACGGATGATAATAAAAGAAGGGTGGATTATGCGAGAAGTGTCGGGGCAGATATATATGTCAGCATTCATTTAAATTCGTCAACCAATGCCAGCGCTCATGGTGCAGAGGTGTTTTACCCGAACTCTAATTATAATGGCAGCATCGGTTCGCATGGAGCAAGTCTTGCCACTCAGATTTCTAGACAGTTGGCAGCGCTTGGTCTTAACAATAGAGGAATTACTATTCGGAACTCAGAGGATAAAACTACTTATCCGGATGGTTCTTTAGCTGATTATTATGGCGTGATCAGGAATTCGAAACTGGCAGGATTTCCGGCAGTTATTGTTGAACATGCCTTTTTAACCAATGCCAGTGATGCAGCTTTCTTGAGCAGTGAAGCAAATCTAAAAAAACTGGGAATTGCAGATGCGACTGGAATTGCTAATTATCTGGGAGTGTCTAAGATAATTAATATTAAATCTAATACTCCTACTATTCAAAATATGAATAATAGTGCAGGTACTTTTACTGCCAGTGTAACAGGTGTGACTCCCGTATCTAGTGTGTCTAGTGTCCGTTTTGCAGTATGGAGTACGGCAAACGGGCAGGATGATTTGAAGTGGTATACTGCAGTTAATGCCGGCAACGGTACTTTTACAGCTAATATCAATATTTCAAATCATGGATCAGAGGCAGGAGTATACAATGTGCATGCTTATGCATATGACAATAAAGGTGGTTCGCATCCTTTGGGCGCTGCGGAATGTGTTTTTACTAAAGTTCCAATGTCCATAAGCAGTATGAGTACAAGTGTTTCCAATGACGGAAAGACAGTGACAGTAACAGCAGCGGGTGTTTTGGGTGTCGGAACTATGCGTTTTGCAGTTTGGAGTGCTGTAAACGGACAGGATGACTTAATTTGGTATACTGCAAAAGATAATGGAAATGGTACATGGACGGCTGTAGTACCTATTTCTGCGCATAAAGGCTCGGCGGGTACCTATTACGTGCATGCATATGGTAAGAATATCTATACAGCTAATCAATTTTTGAAAGATACAACATTTGTGGTTGAGGGTCCTAAAGCGGGAGCGGTTAAGATACTAGATGCTAATTCCGGTACAGGCACTTTTACAGTAAGAGTGGAAGGCAGTAGTGCGAGGGCAGGAATTGCAAGTATAAGAGTAGCGGTATGGAGCAAAGCAGACCAGAGCAACCTTGTGTGGTATACAGCAACAAAAAAAAGTGATGGAATCTATGAAGTTCCGGTAGATATCAGCAAGCATGGGTATCAATATGGGGTATATAATGTCCATGCCTATGTAACAGATAATAACGGAGTGGCAGTAATAGCTGGAACAACCTGCGATATCAAGCAGCCTGTAGCGGTAGTAACAGCAACAGGAAATGGGAACCAGACGCAGTTTAATATAAAAGCATCCAATGTGGGTTATGCAGGAGGCGTAAAGGGAGTTAGATTTGCAGTATGGAGTACAGCAGGTGGCCAGGACGACCTTGTGTGGTATACAGGAACTAATAACGGCGGCGGAGTATGGAGTGCAAATGTAAAAGTGGCAAACCACAAGACTGCAGGCGTATATAATGTCCATATGTATATTACGGACCAGAAGGGCAGTACACACCTAGGTGGAAGCACAACATTTACGGTAGAAGGCCCCAAAGCGGGAACAGTAAAGACTAGTAATGTTGACGGCAGTGCAGGTACTTTTACAGTAAAAGTGGAAGGCAGTAGTGCGAGGGCAGGAATTGCAAGTATAAGAGTAGCGGTATGGAGCAAAGCAGACCAGAGCAACCTTGTGTGGTATACAGCAACAAAAAAAAGTGATGGAATCTATGAAGTTCCGGTAGATATCAGCAAGCATGGGTATCAATATGGGGTATATAATGTCCATGCCTATGTAACAGATAATAACGGAGTGGCAGTAATAGCTGGAACAACCTGCGATATCAAGCAGCCTGTAGCGGTAGTAACAGCAACAGGAAATGGGAACCAGACGCAGTTTAATATAAAAGCATCCAATGTGGGTTATGCAGGAGGCGTAAAGGGAGTTAGATTTGCAGTATGGAGTACAGCAGGTGGCCAGGACGACCTTGTGTGGTATACAGGAACTAATAACGGCGGCGGAGTATGGAGTGCAAATGTAAAAGTGGCAAACCACAAGACTGCAGGCGTATATAATGTCCATATGTATATTACGGACCAGAAGGGAAGTACACACCTGGGTGGAAACACAACATTTACGGTGGAAGGCCCCAAAGCAGGAAGTGTTACCGTCATTAACAAAAATGAAAGCGATGGAACTTTTGGAGTAAATATAGCAGGAGTATCTTCAACATCGGGAATCAAAAATATCAGAGTCGCGGTTTGGTGTGCGTCAAACCAAAGCGATCTTATATGGTATACAGCAACAAAACAAAATGATGGTAGTTATCGAATAGGGGTAGATGTTAGAAATCATAAAAATAATACCGGAATTTATCAAGCACATGTATACGTAATGGATAATAATCAGATAGAGAAACTGGTTGGAGCAACAACATGCAGTATTATCAACGTTACTAATGTACTGCATCCGATTATGGGTTCTACATCTGTAACCGTGGAACAAATGGTAGCATATTACAATTCTGTTACAAGTTATCCGACTTACTATGCGGGGACAGAGGCTCCTACCATTCGTCAATTCTGCCAGATATATGTCAATGAATGTAATGCAGAAGGGGTTAAAGCGGAAGTCGCCTTTGTACAGGCTATGAAAGAGACGAATTTTTTGAGGTATGGCGGAGATGTGAATATCAGCCAGTTCAATTTTGCCGGACTGGGAGCAACGGGAAATGGTGCACCAGGTAATTCCTTCCCTAGTGTTACCATTGGTATTAGGGCGCAGATACAGCATTTGAAAGCTTATGCCAGCAATGAAGCCCTAAATCAGGCATGTGTGGATCCGAGGTTCCAGCATGTAACAAGAAATACAGCACCATATTGTGAATGGTTGGGAATCAATGAGAATCCTTATGGAAAAGGTTGGGCTACAGCTGTTAACTATGGTTATGATGTAGTAAACAGAGCAAATAAGCTTAAAACATATTAGGCACTGATTAAATAGAATATTTATGAAATCCCAACATTCAGTTTTGGCTTCAACTACTGATGTTGGGATTTTGTTGAAATTACAGTATCCAAATGCTATAATAAAAAGAATTGTGTTGTATTTTGAGAAGCAATCTGGCTGATGATATATAATCATTTCATCCATGGATAAAATAGAAATATACGAAAGATATAATAATAGTAATAATTGGATTTATATAATTTTAGAGGAATAGAAGATTGAAAAATTTTTATGATGAATAAAATATAGAAGGAGTGTTAAATTATGGGTAAAATAAAAGTGGAAACATGCGAAATTGAAGGTCTTAAGGTTATAACTCCAACTGTTTTTGGAGATGAAAGAGGATACTTTATGGAGACCTACAATTATAACGATTTTAAGGAGGCTGGAATTGATGTCCAATTTGTACAAGACAATCAGTCGGCATCTAAAAAGGGTGTGTTGAGAGGACTGCATTTCCAAATTAATTATCCTCAGGACAAGCTGGTAAGAGTTGTGGTCGGAGAAGTATTTGATGTTGCGGTAGATTTACGTCCTGGTTCGGCAACCTTTGGAAAGTGGTTTGGGGTCAGGCTGTCGGCAGAAAACAAAAAGCAGTTTTTTATTCCGAAGAATTTTGCCCATGGCT
>CAZZHJ010000034.1:0-13687 GCA_964653815.1 uncultured Lachnospiraceae bacterium | reverse complement strand
CGTCAATGCGGCATCCGTGCCGCAGAGACGCTTAACAGCCCGTCCGGGGCTGTTATCCCCTGGTTTTTGGGCGGACTGTAAGAAAAATTGCCGATTTTCAATAGAGATTATAAAAACAAAAAAGATTCCCCTATAAACCATAAGCCGGTCCCGGTGTTTCCTGCGCTGACTGCCTCGGCAAGAGAAATAGGGGTTAGGAATAGCTTCATAGAGCAATTCTACAATTTGTAGGTTTATTCTATGGGGCTATTTGTTTATGATAATATTTACAAAGCGCTTTGGAGAAAGTAAAACAAAGGAGGTATCTATGGAGTCTAAAAAGATAGGAACATTTATTGCGAATAAAAGGAAAGAAAAACAGATGACGCAAAAACAGCTGGGAGAGGCTTTAAATTGCAGCGATAAACTTATTTCAAAATGGGAATGCGGAAATGGGCTACCGGATGTTTCTATGATGTTACCTTTGTGTGAACTGCTGGAAATTAATGTAAATGAGTTGTTGTCAGGAGAACATTTAACTCAGGATAGTTATTTGGGAAAGGCGGAAGAAAATATGATGAATTTAATAAAATCAAGTGAAAATCAGAGAAAGCGAATGATAAAAGGAATGATTTCGGGTATTGTGCTAATTTTAGGATTTGTGATGTTACTGGTTATTTTTTTTTTAATCACTGAATACCCGATCTCGCCTTTGATTTATCTGGATGGTATAGGCATACTGGAGGTGCTGATAATTTTAGTTCTCTCTTTATGGTATGCAGGGCGTTTGAAAGATTTAAAAAATGCATTTGTATTTATGTTTTTTGAAGCAGAGGATCCACAAACCTTGCAAAATGCCATTGCGGCAGTTACATTGGCAGAAAAATCATTGATTATGGGAGGAGCATTTACCAGCCTTTTTTATGTGATACATGTATTAATTGAAACACAGACGATAGGTGACACTACAGTTTTTCTTGCCAACATGTCAGTTGCTTTGCTTACACTTTTTTATGGTGTTTTGGGCGTGATGGTGTTAGTTCCCATAAAAGGCAGATTGGAGAAAAAGTTGTAACATATTCTATAGAAGGTAAATGCGGCGGGCTGAACAGGAAAACATCGGGGCCGGCTTATATGGAAACCTTTTTTGCTTTTTATAATCGGTATTGAAAATCGGATTTTTCTAACAGTCCGGAAGGGATGCGGCAGCTGCCGGGGTCGCGTCAATACGTCATCCGTGCCGCAGAGACGCTTAACAGCCCGTCCGGGGCTGTTATCCCCTGGTTTTTGGGCGGACTGTAAGAAAAATTGCCGATTTCCAATAGAGATTAAAAAAACAAAAAAGGTTTCCATATAAGCAGGCCCCGATGTTTTCCTGTGCAGCCTGCCGCATTTACCTTTTATATACTATACTGCTTCGGTTTGTTGTATAGGATGATAAGAAGGTGATTTTATCATAATTTGCCATTGTCATAATTCTCCGTGTCACATATTTGGTAATTCCTACCTTGACAATATGAATTAAAAGCTGTAGCATGATATCATAGTAAACAACTGGGAAATAAAAGGAGACTACAATGAACAAACTAATCTATTTAGACAATGCCGCAACTACACGGGTTTATCCTGAAGTAGTGGATGCCATGAGTCCTTATTTTACGGAGTGTTTCGGTAATCCGTCTTCCGTTTATAGCTTTGCCGGAAAAGCAAAGGAAGCTGTGGATAAGGCGAGACGCATATTGGCTGAGGGGATTCATGCCAGGCCGGAGGAAATCTATTTTACCGCAGGAGGGAGCGAATCCGATAACTGGGCATTAAAGGCGGCAGCAGAAGCCTACGGGGATAAAGGCAAGCACATCATTACCTCCAAAATCGAGCATCACGCCATTCTCCATACTTGTGAATACCTGGAGAAAAAGGGATATGAAATAACTTATCTGGATGTGGATGAAAAGGGCAGTGTAGATTTGGAGGAATTGAAAAAAGCAATCCGTCCCGATACAATTCTGATTTCCATTATGACCGCAAATAATGAAATCGGAACCATTGAGCCCATAGAGCAAATCGGAGTCATTGCCAAAGAGAATGGCATTTTATTTCATACGGATGCGGTACAGGCTTTCGGGCATATTCCCATGGATGTAGATGCTATGAACATTGATATGTTAAGTGCCAGCGCCCACAAAATAAACGGACCGAAAGGTATCGGTTTCTTATATATCTGTAAGGGAGTGAAAATCCGCTCCTTTATCCATGGCGGCGCACAGGAGAGGCAGAGAAGGGCGGGAACCCTTAATGTTCCGGGAATTGTGGGATTTGGAAAGGCGGCAGAGCTGGCATTTGCCCATATGGAAGAGCATGCAGCTTATGAAGCAGAGCTTCGGGATTATCTTATAGAAAGGGTTTTAGCTGAAATTCCCTACTCACGTTTAAACGGGGAACGGCATAAAAGACTGCCGGGAAATGCCAATTTTTGTTTCCGGTTTATTGAAGGGGAGTCTATGTTAATCTGGCTGGACAGGCAGGGAATCTGCGGTTCCAGCGGTTCGGCATGTACTTCCGGTTCTCTGGACCCGTCTCATGTGCTCTTAGCCATAGGGCTTCCCCATGAGATAGCCCACGGTTCCCTGCGGCTTACTTTGTCTCATGAAAATACGAAAGAGGAAATAGATTATACGGTGGAGCAGTTGAAAGAAATTATTGAACGGTTAAGGAATATGTCCCCTCTGTGGGAGGATTTTTTACGGAGCAATCATCAGCAGACACCGGCTATATAAACCCAGGCAGGAAATATAGGAGGATAAACAATATGTACAGCGAAAAAGTTATGGACCATTTTACCAATCCCCGCAATGTGGGGGAAATAGAGAATCCCAGCGGCGTGGGTACTGTGGGGAATGCCAAATGTGGCGACATTATGCGTATGTATCTGGATATAGATGAAAAGGGCGTGATACAAGCGGCAAAGTTTAAAACCTTCGGCTGCGGTGCGGCGGTTGCTACAAGCAGCATGGCAACGGAATTGGTAAAGGGAAAAACCGTAGAGGAAGCTTTGCAGGTAACCAACAAAGCGGTTCTGGAAGCCCTGGACGGTCTGCCACCGGTTAAGGTACACTGTTCCCTTTTAGCGGAAGAAGCAATTCATGCGGCCCTTTGGGATTATGCCGAAAAGCATCATATAAAAATTGAAGGGCTGGAAAAGCCGGTAAACGATATCGGGGAGAAGGAAGAAAGTATAGAAGAGGAATATTAAAATAAGAAAAGGACAGATAAATTATTTTGAGACAGCAATGAAATCGGAAACAATAGTTATAGTTTAAAACTATAGCAAGGTCTTGGCTTTATGTATTAGACAGCATTGAAAAACCATGATATGATTTCATTGTAAACAGATAGGAATTATAAAACAGCGGCTGACAAGCTGCGGGAAAGAGGTATAAAATGAGTAAGAAAACATACGAAGAAAGAAATTTAAAATTTGAAACATTGCAGTTACATGTAGGACAGGAACAGCCTGACCCGGTTACGGATGCAAGAGCGGTGCCGATTTACCAGACCTCCTCTTACGTATTCAAAAACAGCGACCATGCTGCCGCAAGATTCAACTTAAGCGACGCAGGTAACATTTACGGAAGGCTTACCAATCCCACGGAGGATGTGTTTGAAAAAAGAATTGCAGCTTTAGAGGGCGGCGTGGCAGCTCTGGCAGTTGCTTCCGGTGCGGCGGCAATTGCTTACACCATCCAGAACCTGGCTCATAACGGAGACCATATCGTGGCAGCAAAGAACATTTATGGCGGTACATACAATCTGTTGGCCCATACGTTTACAGATTATGGCATCTCTACTACCTTTGTTGATATTTTCAATGAGGAAGAGGTGGAAAACGCTATAAAAGATAATACAAAGGCAATTTTTATCGAAACTCTGGGAAATCCTCATTCGGATGTGGTAGATATCGAAAAAATTGCAAAGCTTGCCCATTCGCATAAAATCCCCCTGGTTGTTGATAACACCTTTGCCACTCCTTATCTGGTCCGTCCTATTGAATACGGCGCGGATATTGTGGTACATTCCGCAACCAAGTTTATCGGCGGACACGGAACTACCATCGGCGGTGTTATCATTGACAGCGGGAAGTTTGACTGGGAAGCAAGCGGAAAATTCCCTTCCTTAACAGAGCCTAACCCCAGCTATCATGGCGTAAGCTTTACAAAGGCGGTAGGCCCGGCAGCATTTGTGACCAAAATACGCGCCATTCTTTTAAGGGACACCGGGGCAACTCTTTCTCCCTTCCATGCATTCATATTCTTACAGGGTCTGGAGACTTTATCCTTAAGAGTGGAAAGACATGTGGAAAATGCCCTTAAAGTAGTTGATTATTTAAAAAATCATCCTCAGGTAGAGGCGGTTCATCATCCGGCAGCAACAGAGGATGCATCCCAGAAGGCGTTGTATGCAAAATATTTCCCTAACGGAGGAGGTTCTATCTTTACCTTTGAAATCAAGGGAGATGACAGGAAAGCAAAAGACTTTATCGACAATCTGGAGTTGTTCTCCCTTCTGGCAAATGTTGCGGACGTAAAATCACTGGTTATTCATCCCGCATCCACAACCCATTCCCAGCTCAATGAGGAGGAATTGGCTGATCAGGGACTGAAGCCCAATACCATCCGTTTATCCATCGGAACGGAAAATATCGACGATATCATCGAAGATTTAGAGGAAGCATTTAAAGCGGTACAATAATCAAAACTCTAAAACAGGCAAAAATGATGTGACAGTAAATAAAAAAGATTCCATACAGGAAAATTAGTAAAGCAGATGTCAAAAGGGGAAGCCCTTCCTGACATCTGCTTTTTATAATCTGTTTGTTATACAGTCGTGAATGCTCACAGGATTATGCGGGATTAACATATTTTACAATCATAATGGCGGCTCCCAGAACTGCAAGGACAACGCCTGTCGCCCTGTTGAGGACCACGGCACTGGCTTTATTGGCAAATAAAGCGGCGATGCGCGCCCAAAGCAGAGTGGACAGAACGCAGAATACTAAGCACCAGATATCGGGCATACCGTCAATGGCAAAGTGGCTGATGGAACCCGTAAAGGCGGTAAAGGCCATAATGAATACGCTGGTGCCTACAGCAGTTTTCAGCTCATAGCCGAGAACGCTCGTAAGGATCAAAAGCATCATCATGCCGCCGCCTGCGCCTACAAAGCCGCAGATAAAGCCGATTGCCATGCCGCAGATAACGGATTGGACGAACCGCTTTCTGGCATCGGCTGCCGCCATGGTTTCCTTTGTGGTCATGACGGGCTTTATGATAAATTTAATACCTAAAAAGAAGGTCATGACAACGGAAAAGCCGCCCATGGTGGAGCTGGGCACAAGGCTTGCAATATAGCTGCCCACCATGGTAAAACATAAAACGGAAATCATCATGACAATACCGTTTTTTATATCCAGATTTTTATTTTTTCCATAAGTGTATGCGCTGACCGCACTGGCTAAAACGTCGCTTGCCAGGGCGATGCCTATGGCTTCATAAGCGGGCATCCCTAAGAAGGTAATCAGCATGGGACTGATGACCGCCGCAGCGCTCATTCCGGCAAAGCCTGTACCAAGTCCTGCGCCGATTCCGGCAATAAAGCAAATGATAAATTTAAAAAGCATTTTGTGTTTCGTCTCCTTTGTATGTGCTGACAGGAAAACTATGTCTTGTTGATATGTTAATTTAAATGAAAAACAATTATAGCATGTTCTTTTCTCGTTCTCCATATAAAATTTTATAAAATCATTCGGCGAAATATGAAATAAACTGCCGGGATTTACCGAAAACTGCCGGAGATTATATGAAAAAGAGGATGTTTTTTAATAAAATATCTGTTTTTTATTGTATATTTGTATTTAACAAGTTAAAATAGTAAATTAGTAATTGATTAATTTGAAATGAGGTAAAGAAGATATGATGGATGGTTCATTTTTTGTGGGGACATGGTGGTCCCTGGTTCCGCCGCTTTTGGCAATTATACTGGCGCTGATTACAAAGGAAGTGTACAGTTCATTGTTTATCGGCGTGTCGGTAGGCGCTTTGATGTATACAGGGTTTCATCCCTGGAATGCCTTTGTGGCGTTTTTTGACATTATGAAGGACAGCATGAATTTAAATATTCTGATTTTTGATGTTCTTTTAGGTATGATTATTGTATTGATGGCCAAGTCCGGCGGCTCCGGAGCATACGGAAGATGGGCGGGAAACAAAATTAAATCAAAGAAAAGTGCCCTTTTGGCAACAACAGGCTTAGGCGTTCTGATTTTTGTAGATGATTATTTTAACTGTTTGACCGTGGGTTCTGTTATGCGTCCTGTAACAGACCGTTTTAAAGTATCAAGGGCAAAATTAGCCTATATCATTGATGCTACGGCAGCACCGGTCTGCATCATTGCTCCCATTTCCAGCTGGGCAGCGGCAGTTAACTCCTATGTACCGGAGGATGCAGGAATCACGGGATTCCAGTTGTTTTTAAGGACGATTCCCTATAACTTGTACGCATTGTTGACCATTGCTATGGTGTTATACATTATCATAACGGGATTTGATTTCGGCTTGATGAAAAAGCATGAGGCTAATGCGGCAAGAGGCGATTTGTTTACTAGCGGAAAAGAGGAATTTGACCAGGTTAAGCAGGAAGATAATGGGGCAAACGGACATGTTATGGATCTGGTTCTTCCGGTAGCGGTGTTGATCGTTACGGCGGTGGGCGCCATGATTTATACAGGATTTTTAGACGGGGCAACGGACATTATTACGGCATTTGCAGGATGTGATGCGGAGACAAGTCTGATTTTCTCCACATTGATTACGGTAATCTTTATGTTTATCTTATATCTGCCGAGAAAGGTCATTACTTTTAAGGGATTTATGGACAGTCTGGCAGATGGCTTTAAATTAATGGTTCCTGCTGTTACGATTTTAATTTTTGCATGGTCCTTAAAGGGAGTCGGTGACGCTTTGGGAATTGCATCTTTTGTTGAAGGTGTGGTAGGAAACAATGCTTCCGCAAGCGTTATCATACCGGCAATTATGTTTGCCATTGGAATTTTCCTTGCCTTCTCAACGGGGACTAGCTGGGGAACCTTTGCAATCCTTGTACCCATTGTAGTGGCGATGTTCTCTTCGGCAGACAATCTGGAGATGATGATCATTTCCGTATCGGCGGTTTTAGCAGGAGCTGTCTGCGGCGACCATGTATCACCGATTTCCGATACCACGGTTATGTCCTCGGCAGGTGCACAGAGCAACCATATCAATCACGTATCTACACAGATGCAGTATGCGGCGGTTGTTGCAGCAGTATGTTTCGTAGGATACATTTTTGCTGGTCTTATAAAAATCTGGTGGATTGTTCTTTTGATCAGTCTGGCAATGCTTTTGGGCGTACTTACCGTTATGCGTTATTTCAGTAAAGGCAAAGAAGAAAAGGCGAAAAGCAATGGTTAAGTTAGTGGTGCCTTATATCGACCAGAGTGTGAAATATCCCACAGGCTGTGAAAGCGTCAGTACGGTTATGCTTTTGCAGTATCTGGGGTATTCCCTTACGGTAGATGAATTTATAGAAAAGTATCTGGAACGAAAAGACTTTGAGGAGAGGGACGGTCAGTTGTACGGTCCCTCCCCTTTTGAGCATTTCTGCGGCAGTCCTTATGATGAAGATTCCTTTGGCTGTTATGCGCCTGTTATCTGCAGGGCGCTCCAAAAGGCGCTAGGAGATAAGTATCAGGTTCTGGATGAGACGGGGACTTCCATGGAAATCCTTCTTAAGGATTATATTGATAAAGGAATGCCTGTTATTTTCTGGGCGTGCATCAATATGAGAGAGCCTATTACAGGGCCAGAATGGAAGCTTTTGGAAACCGGCGATACCTTTACCTGGATATCTAATGAGCATTGTATGCTGCTTGTGGGATATGATGAAGAAGGATATTATTTCAATGACCCTTATGAGAATAACGGGGTGGTCCGGTATGATAAAGAACTGGTGGAAGACCGGCACAGAGCCCAGAAAAGCATGGCTGTGGGAGTGAAAGAAAAATAGGAAACGGCAAATGAGAAGGAGAGTAAGTGGGATGGATAAAATAGATCAAGAATTTTCAAATTGGTTAAGTTACAATCGTTATGGAAATTACAAAGGGATGCAGATCACACCTCAGACAGAGCTGGTAGCTTATACCTATGTTATTAGCGCTTTTGTAGTGACTTTCAGGCATAGTACCAGATATTATTTTAAAGAGGTGGAAAGGGAAAAGGCAATCGCTGCAAAAATCTTATGCACGCTTTGTAATTTAACAATGGGATGGTGGGGACTTCCGTGGGGCCCTATCTGGACTATTAAAGAAACTGTAGTCAATCTGAGTGACGGTAATGTTAAAAGATGGGGAGAGATTGCCGGAACACCTGTAGAACCTACAGTATAGAGGAAAGTTGATAGGGAACGATAATGGCAAGAAAAAACATATTTCAACAGCTGTCACAGAACAGAAATTTTGTGAACGAGATACAAAGAATTGACAAATTGCTTGGGGATAAAGGCGGTATCCGTATTGAAATAACGAATGATTATTATACGCATACAGAAACGAAACATCGAAGCATTGAGAATTTTGTGGATACCTTTGTTTTCAAATTATGGGAGTATCGTCAGAACTGCATTGACTGCGAGGATATGAGGGAAGCTCTGGGATTTGATGAACTGTTGGACTGTGATGAGGATGATGAAATAGAGGAAGAGGAACTTTTAAGCTATCTAGAATATGCTGCCAATATATTGAATTTGGTAGAAACTGTGAAGCTGAAACCGAGATGTTCTTACAGGGGAACAGATATTTATCAGGCGGCAAAGGCAAACGTTCGCAATGTTTTGGACTGGCTGAACTATGAAGAAAAAAGCGTTGATCATGGGAAGAAAGTAATTTTAACAGAGAAGAATCCGGCGGCCACAGCCATTGCGGAAATTGTGGATGAAGAGCTGGCATATAAGGTGATTCAATATAATCACTATATCCTGAAGGGCGATATAGAAATGAAAAAAACAATTCTCCTTGCATTAGGGCAGGAATTGGAGCCCAGGAGAAAAGAACTTCTTCAGCTGAATAAGGATTTGGAGGACGGCATTTTCTTCATGTTGAATAATCTGAACCTGCGCCATAACAACAAGAGTAAAGATGATAAAAATTATAAAGAAGCTGTTGCGAAAATGAATAAAAAGAAACTGGAAGCTTGGTATGATGAATTATACCAGATGATGCTTTTAGCACAGTTGGAACTGGAACAGGCAAAGAGAAAAGAAAAGGTGAAAGAGCTGAAAGAAACTGTTACAGGGAATCAAAAATAAAAAATCCTGCTTATTAATTTCTGGATCAGAAATAATAAGCAGGATTTTTTGTTTTATGTAAACTTAATTGTGCGAATCTTTTTTGTCTTTGTCTTTGGAATTTTCCTCCGATTTGTCTGTTGAAGCCTTTTGGGAATTATTTCCCAAAGTGGTAGTCATGGTACATCTGCCGTCAAAGTAAGCGCCTTCATCAATGATCAAAGAGCTTGCTGTAATGTTGCCGGCAATTTTACTGGTGGAGAGAAGCTCCAGTTTTCCCTGAACTGAAATGTCACCGTCGACTTTGCCGGAAATGATAACGCTCTGGGCGGTAATATTACCTTTTATCTCTCCATTGGGGCCAAGAATCAGTTTCATTTTACAATTACAGTTTCCGTTTACGATGCCATCTACCCGGATTGCCTCCGGGGAAGATAAGTCACCGTCAAAAGTAGTTCCTTCACCAATCAGTGTGCCGATCTTTGTCTTTGAGTCATCTGCAAAAGCTTCACTTTTGTTTTTTCCTAACATTTTAAAAACCTCCTTTTATCCGTCAGCCTCGATAATCGTCAGTGGATCAATGGGCTCGTTTTCATAAATAATCTGATAATCTAATTGTGTGTTATTTGTGTTAATGTTTACTAAAATATCTCCGGTAAGAACCTGTGCCCCTTCTTCAGCACGTAACTCTGCATTCTTCTTGCACATGTAGCGGGTTCTGTAACCGTTTTCATGCTCAATTTCAATGATGAGAGGGTAGGTGTTGTCAGAAGTAACCGAAAGTATCGTGCCGTCTCCGGAAGCAATAAGTTTACTTTCTGCTTGGGTATCAATGGAGATATAGGGCTGCTCCTGTGAATAAGAAGAGATCAGGATGCCCGACCCTGTACAGGGATACCGGTTGGGAAGAGCAGGTGCTTCAGCTTCTTCTGGGATTGCTTCTTCTGTATTTTCTTTTACTGCCTGGAGAAGTGTTTCATTCTCCGAGGTAAGCACAAGTTTCTCGTTGCTTAAATTTTCCTTTTCCGTTTCCAGCTGCTGGATTAATTGTGCCTGTGAGACAATCTGTTCCTGCAGATCAGCCTCTTTTTTTTGACTCGCTGAAAATTCATAGCCGAGCCAACCAAGGGAGACACAGATTAATAGCATTAAAACAGCAAACAGACGGAATATAATAGGTGAAACGTGAAATTGTCTGCTTGCTTTACCGGTATTGGATATTAAAAGTAGGGAAAAGGATTCCTTATGTTTATGTCTTTGACGCTTCATATGGAACTCCATTCCGCCGCCGGCACTGTCGGCATAATTTGCAGGCAGGGAACCGGTAAGTGCCGTTTACCGCAATAAAGCCTGCTTTTATTAGACCATTTAAGATTTTATCACAAATCCGCTAAAAGTCAAATTTCTGATGTACTTTGACGATGAATAAAAATAAAATTTGTGAAAAACGCTTAAAAATAAATTAATAAAATTTTTAGACAATTTTAGCACTCAACACTTGCGAGTGCTAACAACTTGTGCTATAACATGATTAGTGATAGTCAGAGCAACATAGAAAGAGGTGCTTTTATTATGAATATTTCAAAATTTACGCAAAAGTCAATTGAGGCAATAAACAGCTGTGAAAAGCTGGCTTATGAGTATGGAAATCAGGAGATAGAGCAGGAGCACCTGCTTTTGTCTCTTCTTTCCATAGAGGACAGCCTGATTTTAAAATTAATTGAAAAGATGGAGATTCAGACGGAGCATTTTGTGGGTTATGCCAAAGAAATGCTGAATAAAAGGGTCAAGGTTCAGGGCGGACAGGTATATATGGGCCAGGCGCTGAATAAAGTTCTGGTTTCCGCAGAGGATGAGGCAAAGGCTATGGGAGATGAATATGTTTCCGTAGAGCATTTGTTTTTATCCTTATTAAAATACCCCAATGCCGCCATGAAGGAAATGATGAAAGAGTACGGCATAACAAGGGAGCGTTTTCTTCAGGCCCTTTCCACCGTAAGAGGTAACCAGAGAGTGACCAGCGATAATCCGGAGGCAACCTATGATACCCTGGAAAAATACGGACAGGATCTGGTGGAAAAGGCGAAAAACCAGAAGTTAGACCCGGTTATCGGACGGGACGGGGAAATCCGCAATGTCATCCGTATTCTTTCAAGAAAAACCAAAAACAATCCGGTGCTCATCGGAGAGCCCGGTGTAGGAAAGACTGCAGTGGTGGAAGGACTTGCCCAGCGTATTGTCAGAGGAGATGTACCCCAGAGCCTGAAGGATAAAAAGATTTTCTCACTGGATATGGGAGCCTTAGTGGCGGGAGCCAAGTACAGGGGAGAGTTTGAGGAGCGTTTAAAGGCGGTCTTGGATGATGTGAAAAACAGCGACGGCCAGATTATCCTGTTTATCGATGAACTTCACACCATTGTAGGTGCAGGCAAGACTGACGGGGCTTTGGATGCGGGCAATATGTTAAAGCCCATGCTTGCAAGAGGCGAGCTGCATTGTATCGGTGCCACCACTTTAGATGAATACAGGCAGTATATTGAAAAGGACCAGGCTCTTGAGAGGCGGTTCCAGCCTGTTATGGTAGATGAGCCTACGGTAGAGGACACCATTTCCATATTAAGGGGATTGAAGGAGCGTTACGAGGTATTCCACGGGGTAAAGATTATGGACAATGCCTTAGTCAGTGCGGCGGTGCTGTCTAACCGCTATATTACGGACCGTTTTCTGCCGGATAAGGCAATTGATCTGGTGGATGAAGCATGTGCCCTGATTAAGACGGAGCTGGATTCCATGCCTACGGAACTGGATGAATTGAACAGGCGCATTATGCAGATGGAAATAGAAGAAGCGGCGTTAAAAAAAGAGGACGACCGTATTTCCATGGAACGTCTGGATACCCTGCAAAAGGAACTGGCGGAATTAAAAGAAACCTTTGCAGGACAGAAGGCAACCTGGGAAAACGAAAAGAACAGTGTGGAGAAGCTGCAGAAGCTTCGTGAAGATATTGAGGCTGTCAACAATGAAATCCAGATAGCCACAAGGGAAGGAAATCTGGAAAAGGCGGCGGAATTAAGCTATGGAAAGCTGCCTTCCATGAAAAAGCAGTTAGAACTGGAAGAACAGCAGGTAAAGGAAGGCGACCGCAGTCTTGTTCACGAGAGCGTGGATGAAGATGAAATCGCAAAAATCATTTCCAGATGGACAGGAATTCCCGTTGCCAAGCTGACAGAGAGCGAGAGAAACAAAACCCTTCATTTAGAGGATGAACTGCATAAAAGAGTAATCGGACAGGAGGAAGGCGTCACAAAGGTGTCCGAAGCCATTATGCGCTCCAAAGCCGGTATCAAGGATCCAAGTAAACCCATCGGTTCCTTCCTGTTCTTAGGCCCTACAGGCGTAGGAAAGACGGAGCTTGCAAAAACCCTGGCACAGGCGTTGTTTGATGACGAATCCAATATGGTCCGCCTCGACATGAGCGAATACATGGAGAAGTACTCTGTATCCAGACTGATTGGAGCGCCTCCCGGATATGTGGGATATGAAGAAGGGGGACAGCTGACCGAGGCAGTAAGAAGAAAACCTTATTCCGTTGTGCTTTTCGATGAAGTGGAAAAGGCTCATCCCGATGTCTTTAACGTATTGCTGCAAGTTTTAGATGACGGCCGCATTACCGATTCCCTGGGAAGAACCGTAGACTTTAAAAATACAATCCTAATCATGACCTCCAATATCGGTGCCCAGTACCTATTAGAAGGTATTGACGAACAAGGCGAAATCGCCCCGGAAGCAGAGACCTTAGTTATGAATGAACTCCGCGCCCATTTCAGACCCGAGTTTCTAAACCGGCTGGATGAGACAATTCTCTTCAAGCCCCTGACAAAAGGCAACATCGGTGGTATCATTGACTTAATCATAGAGGACTTAAACAAACGCTTGGGAGACAGGGAACTTTGCCTGAAATGTACCGATGCGGCAAAAGCCTATATCATAGAAAACGGTTATGACCCCGTCTATGGTGCACGCCCCTTAAAACGCTACATCCAGAAACATGTAGAAACTGCTGCCGCAAAGCTGATTCTTGCAGACGCAGTAGAAACCGGGGACCAAATCCTCATCGATGTAGAAAATGACAAACTGATTGCAAAGAAAACCTCCAACTAGGCAACCTCGAAATTCCGGGGCAGGAGTCGGCAAAAAACTTAGAGCCGGGGGAAAATTATTTCCTTTCTTTGTGCTTTGTGGAGAACATTAGATTTTCTTAATGTTCCGTTCCATACACAGCAATTCTCCGACAGGACGTCGGAGAAAGGCATATCGCGGCATGGACGCCGCT
>CAZZHJ010000033.1:0-14672 GCA_964653815.1 uncultured Lachnospiraceae bacterium | reverse complement strand
GTGGGGGAGTAGCGACTTATAACCACTATAATGAAGTATTCCATTCGGAAGAAGGGGTGGCACAGTTGTTTTACAACGGAGGCTATGGAGTGGGAGCAGTCACGGGGGTAGCGACAGATTTCATAGTGACTGATGCTGTAGCGCAGGAACTGACGCAGATAGGAGGGGAGATTGGTGGAAAACTGAAAGGGCTTCGGAATATGGAAGGTGGTTCAGATACAAGTTTTACATGGAAATTGCGAGGAGAAGATGTAACATTAAATGATGTAAATGTGCAAGATATTTCTTATATTAAACGTAGTTCTACTGAATTGCAAACTTTGCGGAGTGAGTTTAATACAACTGCAAGAAGGGCATTTTTAGAAGATTTAGGGCAAAATGCTGAATATCTAAGAAATGCTGGTTTTTCAGAAGCTGATATATTGAAAATTCAAGCGGGTAGAGTTCCTGATGGTTGGCAAGTTCATCACAAATTACCGCTAGATGATAGTGGCACTAATTCATTTGAAAACTTAGTTCTCATACAGAACGAACCATATCATAAGGTTATAACAAATTATCAAAATAGCGTAGCAAGACAGATGGAAATTGGAGATGTGCAAACAGTGCAATGGCCAATGCCAAATGGAGATATTTATCCAAAAAAACATTAGGAGGATGTATGAATGTGGGAAGATAAATTACAAGAAATTATTCAGGAAAAAAAGTTGTATGGAGAAAAAATAAATGTTGGGGCGACAGAAGAAGAAATTCAGTTATTTATTAAAGTGATAGAAGATGAACTTAATGTGGATTTGCCTAATCAATATCTAAAAATTCTGGAAGTTGTAAATGGAGTAGAGTTTAATGGGTTTATTTTGTATGGAATAGATCAGAGGTTGTTAAATAAGCAATCGAATCAACCTATCAATGGATTAATTGAGTATAATAAGATATGGTATGAAAATGAATGGCAAAAACAATATATCTTTTTGGGAGAAAGTAATATTAGTTGGTATGTTTATGATATAACATCAGGAAAATATTATGAATTAGATAATCCATCTGGAAGGGAAAACGAAGAATTTAGTAGTTTGGAGTATTTAGTAAATAAGTTACTAAGCGATGCGTTAGTATAGGTGAAATGCATTATAGTCAAGCCAGTAGACACAATTATTAGAAAAGTATCCAATTGAAGGCCTGGAAGAAGTTTTAGTAGTACAAGATGGAGAAGTAATTTCTATGTATCTTTAGGAGGTAAGAGTGATGGCAATATGTGTTTCTGGAAGAATAAAAAGAAAATGTATTGATGAAGATTTATTGGAGAGGATTCTTGTAGAATTTTTTTCACCTAAAGGTAATATTATTAGGGAAAATAGTGGAAAGTGTGTAACATACGAGGATATAAGTGATGAAAATAAAGTAACGATATCTTTTATAGATGAAAAAAAGCCACCATATAATGTGTATGATTCAAATATTATTAATGATGAATTTGAATATGTACAATTAATCTTATTTGATATAGAAAAGGAAAAAGCTTCTATTGATAGTTACAAGGAAATAATAAGATTTTGTATTTATTTGAAAGGGAAAATAGATAGTGATATATTGGTTACATCAGATGTTCATAATGATATATGCTTATTGAAGGAAAAAGAGATACTCTGGTCTGAAAATTTATCTTTTGATTATGGTCAAATCATATAATATCTACATAACAAATTTGTGACATTTGTTGGAGCCTAAAAATTTATATTATGATTGTACTTATCAAGATATATAGGGAGAGAAGAAATTCTTAAGTACCAAAATATTATCAAGAACGGAGATATTTTATGAGTATAAATGGCTTGGAATATCTCCGATTTTATCATCATTTTAAATTTATTAGGTATATTATGAAGTTACAAAATTGGAACTGAAAATATGGCGGAATAGATAAAGAAATTTGATTGTATAACAAATTTATGAATAAACTAAAAGTAATGCTAGTATAGATTTATTTAGTTTCCTTTTGATTTTTTAGAAAATCCTAGAGTGGAGAAGGCTAAAAAATTATCATGGGGATCCTATGGAAAGCGCAGTTGAACGGAAGATGGAACGAACTTGATTACCTGCTCATAAAAAACAACCGTGCCTACAGCCATGGGTATACGGAAGGTTTCTGGGACTTCACCCTTGGAGGTTTGGAAGGGCTGGTAATGAAACCTTTTAATGACTTGAACAGGATGGGCAGTTATGTAGGGGATGTGTTCAGTGGGAGAAACACGGACAACTGGTTTATGACAGGAGCAAAGCTTGTGAGCATGCCCATGCAGTGTGTCAGTGGTATACCCATCTATGACTCACTTGACCGTATGGATGAGGACATAGAAAAGGCTAAGAAAGTGGCAGAGGTTGGAAAGCAGATACTGCAGATGAGTCCGGAGGAACGAACAATGGTGGGAATGGCAGCAGGAACGGCATTATTATTTAAAGGAGCAGCTGCCTATAATCACTATAATGCAGTATTACATTCGGAAGAAGGAGTGTCACAGTTGTTTTATAAAGGTGGCTATGGAGTGGGAGCAGTCACGGGGGTAGCGACGGATTTTATCGTGGGAAATGCTGTGGCGCAGGAACTGACGCAGATAGGAGGAAGGTTTGGTGGAAAACTGAAAGGGCTTCAGAATGTGGAGAGCGGTACGGATATACTTGATGATGTTAAACGAATAGATGAAATAAAAGTAGAGTTTAACTATAATCCGCAATATGATGAAGCAGAATTTGCACGACAATTGGCAGAACAGCAAAAAGGCATGAATGAATTGACGGTTCAAGAGTATTTGGATAATCGTCAACAGTATATTGCACAGGGACGTGCAGTAGAAAGTAATGCTGCACAGCAGATGGCAAGAGAAAAGGCATTTATAGAAAAAGTAGATGAACTACAAGATGCTGGATTATCTCTACAAGAGGCAGAAGAACAGGCTCAGAACTGGCTAAATACGCAAGCTGCTTTGCATAATCCAGATCAAGTTGCAGGTGGAAATGCTTGTAATATTGGTGGTATGGGGGATAAGGGGGTTAATTCATCAATAGGTTCGCAGTGGCGTTATAGAATTGATGCAGTTGATAGTCAAGTAGAAAAAATGGCGGGAAATATGTCTGAGGTAGAGAGAAATTCAACATATCTTAATGTTAATTTGACGTATGAAGGAGAATGAAATGTTACAGAATAAAATCCAAAGAGGCTTTGAGATGAAGAAAGAATTAGTTCAAAAATATGAAAAAGTATTGCCTAATGAATTAATAGAAATTTGGGAAAATTGTGGACGAGGCAGTTTATTAGAGGGATATTTAAGAGTAATAGATCCAGATGAATATCAGGTGTTGCTTAATGAAACTTATTTTAGAGGGCAAATTTCTATTCCAATACTAACTACGGCGTTTGGAGATATTATAACTTTAGAAGAAGGTCAATATATAGGAATGGTTAAGTATAAAAATGGAAATTGTGTTATTCTTGCAAAGAGTTTTGAACGTTTTATGAAGAATATTACAGATGAATATTTTCTAGAAAAATATTTTCAAATTCCCCAATTTATTAAAGCGGTTAAGAAATTAGGAAAGCTAGAATATAATGAATGCTTTGGTTATGTGCCGCTCTTAGGACTAGGTGGTAGTGAAAAGATTGACAATTTAAGTGTAGTAAAGATTAAGGAGCATATTGAAATAATAGTGCAATTGGTGGGTAAAATAGGTATGTAGTATTGAGTTATCATATAATTTTGTAATAGCAAGTTACGTAATAAAAAAAGGGATTATGTATTTGTTTCATTAAAAAATAATGCTGGTAATATTATGACAGTAGCACAGGGAACAAATGATTTAACTAGAGACTCATTTGGAAGAAATGACTGGAATTTTGCGATTAACTTTGATAATTATTATGTTGAAAGAAAGTCAATTACGCAATAAATATACTGAAAGCGATTCCAAGATTTAGTTAAAAAAGGGAGAAAATACGATTGATTAATACAATTAAAGTGTTATTGCAAAATGAAGAATATAATTTAAGAGAATTTGATGAGAAAATAGTATTATTTAAAGGAAATTCTAATACTTATCCAGAAGATTGTATTGAAATAGCAAAGGTAACTTTAAACGGTAATTTTATAGTTTCCGAAGTGCATCGAGATATAAAACAAATTAACATAGAAACTGAAAAAGAAGAAGAAGCCGCCATTTATGCAGTTTTTATTTACAAGAAGTTATATGATAATATTATTGATCGAATGAAAGCAAGAAGTGTTCGAAATTATTTAAATTTAGGTGAAGAAGATAAAGCGGTGACTTGTATAATTAATAGTTTTGACGATTCTATATATTCTATAGGTTATGAAGATGGATCAAAAATATCATTGATACGTTCGGAAGATGAAACAGATATCAAATTTGGGGGAGAGTACCTTGTAAAAGGCGCAACTTTAAGCAGAGGATATGTGGTCTTTTATAATTATTGTGAGAAATTACAATATATATCTTTGTTTTATGCTGAAATGCAAAAGAAAATAGACTTTAGTATAGAACGCGAAAGAATTATAAGATTATACATATTGGGAAAATAAGTGCTGAGAAGGGATGGAAAATATGTATTGTAATTATAAAAACAAGAAATATAAAGCTAAAATACAAGATAAAAAACTTTTAATAATTTCAAAGATAAAGGAGGAGGGATTTAATAATTATATTGATGTATTAGGAAGAGAACATAATGATTTGTTTATGAAAGAAGTAGATTTTAGTGAAGCCGAAATTGTATATGAAGAAAACATAGAAATTAAATTTAAAGGAATATATTTTCAAGTGTTTCCTTCTGTTATAAGAAGGACAGACATTGAAGACAACAGATTTACTCTTTTTACCAGTTCAGAGGAATTAGCTAAAGAATATGGATTTGAGAAAAAAGAGCAGTTTGTATTTGAAAAAGATATTTCTAAAGAACAAATAGAAATGATAAAGATAATACAAAATCCTATAAAAGAATTTGAGAGGAGCGAAATAAAGGAAATTGTTATTGAAAAGAGTGATATTGATAAGTGGCTTTTGCTAATTGATTAATAATTTATGAAGCATACTGTCGGAAGAATTTTTACGAATGAAAACATATCTTTCAAGAAAAATTTTGACTATCCCCCAATCTGCTGATACAATAGCCATAGCAGATAATTGCGAAGCTCTGGAACTATGCTCCAAGGTTTTTACAGACCGCAGGTTCCAGAGTTTCACAATTACTTAAACAACCATAGATTTAGGAGAAGAACACCATGAAATACTACAAATCGGCAAAGGAAGCCAAAGAAGTGCGTGACGCACAGGCAACCAAAGCGGTCGCGGATATTATTTGTGAAGTCCGTCAGCGCGGGGATGAGGCATTGCGTGACTTTGCCAAAAAGTTTGATAATGCAGAGTTAAAGAATATCAGGGTAACAAAGGAAGAAATAGATAAAGCATACGAACAGGTTGATGATAAAGTAGTGGACAGCTTTAAGAAGGCGGCGGAGCAGATTGCATTTTACGCCAAAGCCCAGCTGGACTGCATCAAACCTCTGGATGTACAAAGCCCTATAGCGGGAGTGGAACTGGGACATAGGCTGATTCCTGTGGACGGCGCAGGGCTTTATGTGCCGGGAGGCAGATTCCCTTTGTCAAGTACTGCATTGATGCTGACCATTCCTGCCAAGATTGCAGGGGTAAAGCGTGTAGCGGCATGTTCTCCTGCCAATAAACAGTTTGGAACCATTCATCCCGCAAACATAGTAGCAATGGATATTGCAGGTGCCGATGAGATTTATGCAGTAGGAGGCGCCCAGGCCATTGCGGCGCTGGCTTACGGGACAGAATCCATTGCCGGGGTGGATCTCATAGCAGGCCCCGGAAATCGTTATGTGACGGAGGCAAAACGTCAGGTAATGGGAACAGTAGGAATAGATTCCCTTGCCGGCCCCAGTGAAGTGCTGATTGTGGCGGATGAAACCGCAAATCCCGAATATATTGCTATTGACCTTCTGGCGCAGAGCGAGCACGATGCTTTTGCCAAATCTATTTTGGTTACCACGGATGAAAGCAAGATTCCTGAGATTTTGAAATCCATGGAAGAGCTTGCGGCAAAGCTTCCCACGGGAGAGGCGGCGATGCAGAGCTTTGAAGACAACGGCACTATCATCATTGCGGAGAGCATGGATGAAATGGCGCAGATTGCCAATGAATCAGCTCCCGAGCATCTGGAGGTACATACCAGAGAGCCGAAGGAATATAGTAAGAAGCTGTACCAGTTTGGTTCCCTGTTTATCGGGGAGGATGCGCCGGTTGCCCTTGGGGATTACTGCTCCGGCACCAATCATACCCTGCCTACCATGAAAAATGCCAGGTTTTCCAACGGCGTGTGGGTAGGTACTTTCCTGAAAACCTCTTTTGTACAGCATATTACCAAAGAAGGCCTTAAGAATCTTTCGGAGACCTGTATGACCATGGCGCATACGGAAGGGCTTGCGGCGCATGAAATGTCTGTTGCCTTGCGCCTGAAGTAAGCTCATAAAGCGATTAGAATAGAAGGGCAGGAACAGTATGTGTTTCCTGCAGGGAGCAGCTATGAAGTGGAAAAAACTGACCATTAAAACAGTAACGGAAGCGGAAGATATTATCATTTCCGATTTATATGATATCGGTCTGGAGGGCGCTATGATTGAAGACCATGTGCCCTTGAGCGCATGGGAGAAGGAGCAGATGTTTGTGGATATTCTGCCTGACGGACCGGAGGATGACGGCATTGCATATCTCAGCTTCTTTGTAGAAGTGCCTGACGAAGACGGAATCGAAAAAGAACAGCTTGCAGCCGGATTAAGCGATAATGTTGATAATTCCTATTTTTTTGTAAGCAGTGGACAACCTGTGGATATGGATGCGCTCATCAAGGCTGTAGAGGAAAAGCTGGAAGGTATCCGTCAGTATATGGATATCGGGGAAAGCAGCATTGTGGTTTCCGAAACGGAAGATAAGGACTGGATGAATAACTGGAAGGAATTTTTCCACCAGTTTTATATTGATGACCTGCTGGTTACGCCTTCCTGGGAAGAGGTAAAGCCCGAGGACAAGGATAAGAAAATATTGCATATTGACCCCGGCACAGCTTTTGGGACGGGTATGCATGAGACAACCCAGCTTTGTATCAGACAGTTAAAAAAATATATTACGCCGGATACGGTGCTTCTGGACGTAGGAACCGGAAGCGGCATTCTGGCAATCGTTTCTTTGATGTACGGCATCAGGGAAGCGGCAGGAACGGACCTGGACCCTTGTGCGGTAGAGGCAGTCCGTCAGAACATGGAAATGAACGGCGTGCCTGAGGACAAATTTGAAATGATGATAGGCAATATTATTACGGATAAGGAGATTCAGGAGCGCGCAGGCTATGGAAAGTATGATATTGTAGTGGCAAATATTCTTGCGGAAGTACTGCTTCCCTTAACACCGGTTGTCAAAGGGCATCTGAAAAAAGGCGGGATTTATATTACTTCCGGGATTATTGCGGAAAAGGAATCCATGGTGGTGGACGCCGTAAAGGCTGCCGGTATGGAAGTGCTGGAGGTAACAAGGCAGAATGAGTGGGTCAGCGTGACTGCCCGCGCATAACAGCTTTTGGAGGAAATGATGTACCAGTTTTTTGTAGAGCCGGAACAGATACAGGAGAAACGTGCCTATATTCGCGGAAATGATGTGAATCATATCAAAAATGTACTGCGTATGAAGCCGGGAGACGAAATAGCTTTGTCTAACGGGTTGGACGGTAAAGAATACCGTGTGGGTATTCTTTCTTTTTTGGATGAAGAAATCGAATGTGAAATTCGTTTTATAAAAGAAGATGCAGTTGAACTGCCTTGTAAAGTTTATTTGTTTCAGGGGCTTCCCAAGGGAGACAAAATGGAACTGATCATACAAAAGGCGGTAGAATTGGGAGCCTGTGAAGTGATTCCCGTTGCCATGGCGCGCAGTGTGGTAAAGCTGGATGAAAAGAAGGCGGCGGCAAAGGGAAAGCGCTGGCAGACCATTGCCGAAGCGGCGGCAAAACAGAGTAAGCGGGGGATAATCCCCAGGGTCTGTCCTGTAATGTCTTATAAAGAAGCATTAGCCTATGCTGACGATATGGAAGTAAAGATTCTTCCTTACGAGCTGGCGGAAGGTGTGGAAAAAACCAGGGAGTTGATAGAAAGCATCAGACCCGAGCAGAAGATTGCTGTTTTTATCGGCCCGGAAGGCGGATTCGGGGAGGAAGAGGTCGCCCTTGCATCGGACAAGGGATTTATCCCCGTTACCCTCGGAAAACGGATACTCAGGACGGAAACTGCAGGGATGACGCTGTTATCCATATTGATATATCAGCTGGAATTTTAATTATATGCTGTTCATAAGCGGAATATGTCAAAAAATAATAAAAAATTGATTCATAGGGCATGGAAATGTGTCAGCGTTTCATGAATTTTCATATGATAACAGTAGAATATTATTGTATCGGAACCTATGAAGGGAGTTAATCATGGAAGTATATTTGGATAATTCTGCGACGACGAAAGCCTACCCTGAGGTTGCCCGTCTGGTTGCAGATATCATGACAGAAGATTATGGAAATCCATCCAGCATGCATTTAATGGGCGTGGATGCTGAAAAATATATAAAGTACAGTAAGAAAACAATTGCCGGTATTATGAAGGTGCAGGAAAAGGAGATTTTCTTTACCTCCGGCGGGACGGAATCGGACAACTGGGCATTGATCGGAACTGCCTATGCCAATTACCGCAGGGGTAAGCATCTGATTACTACATCCATCGAACACCCTGCTGTTTTAAAGACAATGGAATATTTGGAGGACCAGGGATTTGAAGTGACTTATCTGCCTGTGGACCGTCAGGGAAGAATTCGCCTTGAGGATTTAAAGAGGGCTATCCGCAGGGATACGATTCTGGTATCCATTATGTATGTCAACAATGAAGTGGGAAGCATTCAGCCCATAGAAGAGGCGGGAATGCTGATTAAGCAGATGAATCCCCAGACTTTGTTCCATGTGGATGCAGTACAGGGATTCGGTAAATTGAATCTGTTTCCGAAAAAGTGGAATATAGATATGGTATCTGTCAGCGGACATAAAATTCACGGACCCAAGGGCGTAGGATTTTTGTATATAGATGAAAAAGTAAAGATTAAGTCTATTATTTTTGGCGGCGGACAGCAGAGAAATTTCCGTTCCGGTACAGAAAATGTGCCCGGTGTGGCAGGCATTGGAAAGGCTTCGGAGCTGATATACAAAAATCTTCGGGAGGATACGGAAAAGCTGTATGACCTGAAGGAATATTTTGTCAGGGGATTGGAGCAGCTGCCCCATATTCATATTAACTGCCCTATGGATGAAAACGGTGCGCCCCATATTGTAAGCGCCGCTATTGCGGGAGTACGGAGCGAAGTGTTGCTGCATGCCCTGGAGGAAAGAGGCGTCTATGTTTCGTCGGGAAGCGCATGTTCCTCCCACAAGCATACCGTAAGCGCAACCCTGGAATCTATGAGGGTTGAAAAGCAGTTGATGGATTCCACCCTGCGTTTCAGTTTCAGTGTGTTTACCACCAAAGAAGAATTGGATTATGCTCTGGTCTGCCTGTATGAACTGGTCCCCATGCTGCGGCGGTATACAACGCGTTAAAAGTACAGCGGCAAAAATGAAAAGGCCGGGATAAAGAGGAGAAACCTATGTTTACAGCATTTTTGATTAAGTATGCCGAAATCGGCGTAAAAGGTAAAAACAGATATCTTTTTGAGGAAGCATTGGTGAAACAGATTGAATTTGCTTTGTCAAAAATAGAGGGAGAATTTGAAGTCAGAAGAACCCAGGGGAGAATCTATGTAGATGCCCTTTCGCAGTTTGACTTTGACGAGACAGTGGAAGCTCTGGGCAGGGTGTTCGGTATATCCGGCATCTGCCCGGTAGTTTATGTTGAGGATGAAGGCTTTGAAAAACTGAGTGAAGAGATCGTAAAGTTTATTGACAACGTATATCCGGATAAAAATAAAACCTTCAAAGTATGTGCCAGAAGGGCCAGGAAGAATTATTCCAAATCCTCCATGGAGATTAATGCGGATTTGGGCGGCGTGATCCTGGATGCGTTTCCGGAAATGAAAGTGGATGTCCACAAACCGGATTTTGAGCTGAATGTGGAAATCAGGGAAAAGATATATATTTATTCCGAGATTATTCCGGGACCGGGAGGGATGCCTGTAGGAACGGGCGGAAAAGCTATGCTGCTTTTGTCCGGAGGAATCGACTCCCCTGTTGCAGGATATATGATCAGTAAGCGTGGGGTAACATTGGATGCGGTATATTTCCATGCACCGCCCTATACAAGTGAAAGGGCAAAGCAGAAGGTTGTAGACCTGGCTAAGTACGTGGCGGCATATGCAGGTCCTATGCGTCTGCATGTGATCAACTTCACGGATATCCAGCTTTATATTTATGAAAAGTGTCCGCATGACGAACTGACCATCATCATGCGCCGTTATATGATGCGGATTGCAGAGATGATTGCAAAAGAGTCGGGATGCCTGGGGCTTGTAACAGGTGAAAGTATTGGACAGGTTGCGTCCCAGACCATGCAGGCGCTGGCGGTAACCAACGAAGTGTGTACCATGCCGGTATACCGTCCTTTAATTGCCTTTGATAAACAGGATATTGTGGATATTTCAGAAAAAATCAATACCTATGAGACGTCTATTCTGCCCTTTGAAGACTGCTGCACCATTTTTGTGGCTAAGCATCCCGTGACCAAACCGAATTTGAAGGTGATCAAAGCTCATGAACAGAATGTGTTTGATAAAATAGATGAGATGGTGGAAACAGCTCTTTCCACAAGGGAAGTCATTGAGGTGGAGTGACAAGGCATGAATGCCGGGAAATAAAAAAGCAGCCGACAGAAACTGCCGGCTGTAATCGAATCCCGATTAAATTAAGTAAGGTTTTATAATTGCTAATACATCATCAATGCTATCTTCAGCGTGAATATTTAAGTCGATTGGTTTAGATAAATCCAGGCTGAAGATACCCATGATAGATTTAGCGTCGATTACATATCTGCCGGAAACTAAATCGAAATCATAGTCAAATCTGGTAATATCATTTACGAATGATTTTACTTTATCGATTGAATTTAATGAAATCTGTACTGTCTTCATTCTAATTCCTCCTTTTCAATTGATATCTTCTCCCTTATACTAAAGGGTAGATTGGGAAAAGTCAAGACGAAAAGCTTACAAAAAGTCAGGAGAAAACAAGTGAAAAATGTGGCATTCCATAATCTTGGATGTAAGGTAAATTCATACGAATTAGAATATGTGCAACAAAAATTTGTTCAAAAAGGGTATAATATTGTGCCTTTTGATCAAAATGCGGATATCTATGTCATAAACACGTGCACCGTTACAAATATTGCGGATAGAAAAAGCCGCCAGATGCTTCATCAGGCAAAGAAGAGAAACCCCGAGGCTCTGGTAGTGGCATTGGGGTGTTATGTCCAGACGGGGAAGGAAGCGGTAGAAAAAGATGAATGTATCGACCTTGCCATAGGCAATAATAAAAAGCGGGAAGCGCTGGATATAATAGAGGCTTATCTGGCGGATAAGGGAAAACCGAAAACGGATATTATCGATATTAACCATACGGATGAGTATGAAGAAATGAAGCTGGCAAGAACCGGGGAACATACTCGGGCTTATATAAAAATACAGGATGGATGCAATCAGTTCTGCTCCTATTGTATTATTCCTTTTGCCAGGGGGCGTGTACGGTCCAGAAAGCAGGAAGATATCCTTGGCGAGATAAAAGGTCTGGCGGATAAGGGATACCGGGAGTTTGTTCTGACAGGAATCCATATCAGTTCCTATGGGGTGGATTTTCAGGACCGTGCTGTTTATGATGGCAGGGAATCCCTGCTTCTGGAGCTGATCCAGATGATTCACGGACTTGAAGGCGTGGAAAGAATCCGGCTGGGTTCTCTAGAACCGAGGATTGTAACGGAGGAGTCTGTAAAGTGCCTCGCTTCCATGAAAAAGATATGTCCTCATTTTCATTTGTCTCTGCAAAGCGGCTGCGACGAAACCCTGAAACGGATGAACCGGCGTTATACCACCGGGGAATACAAAAGGGGAGTGGAGCTGCTCCGGGATTATTTTGAACTGCCCGCCATTACCACGGATGTGATTGTGGGATTTCCGGGGGAGACCGAAGAGGAGTTTGCACAGACCAAAGATTTCTTAAGGGAGATGAATCTTTTTGAAATCCATGTTTTTCCCTATTCCTTGAGAAAGGGGACGGCGGCAGCAGGTATGGAGTGCCAGGTAGATGGAGAAACTAAAAAAACAAGGAGCCATGAGCTGTTAACCATGACGAAGGAGCAGTCAGAGAACTACAGAAGACAGTTTATTGGAAAAGAAGAATGTGTGCTTTTTGAAGAAACAAAGGTAATAGAGGGATGTCCTTACCAGATAGGGCATACAGCCCGCTATGTTAAAGTGGCTAAGAGTTGTCAGGATGACCTGTCAGGCAGGCTGGTCCGGGGGAAAATTACGGGAATGGTGAACGGAGAAATCCTTCTTATGGAGTAGTTTGGAGCGGTCAGGGGAAGCAGAAAAGGGAATATTTGGCGATTATCATTGTATTTTTCCTGAAATTGGGTTAAAATATCAATATCTATGGATTAGGGGCGTGATGAAATGCAAGATTTAGGCAATACACAATACTTTAAAGTAACAGAACCGGAGAACGGCGTAAAAATCGTTTTATCTACGGTTTATGAAGCGTTGACAGAAAAAGGATATAATCCTGTAAGCCAGATTGTAGGGTATATTATGTCCGGAGATCCAACGTACATTACCAGCCACAAAAGCGCAAGAAGCCTGATTATGAAGGTAGAGCGGGATGAACTGGTGGAAGAAATGTTAAAAGAATACATCAAGGCTAATAACTGGCAGTAGTGAGGAAAACAATGCGGATTATGGGACTTGATTTCGGAGCGAAGACAGTGGGTGTTGCTGTCAGCGATCCGTTGTTTATCACGGCACAAAGCGTGGAGATTATCCGGCGCAAGTCGGAAAATAAGCTGCGTCAGACGCTGGCCAGAATCGAAGAACTGATAGAGGAATATGAAGTGGACAGGATTGTGCTGGGGCTACCCCGCAATATGAACGCTTCAGAAGGTGAACGAGCGGAGAAAACCAGAGAGTTTGCAGAGCAGTTGTTTCGCCGGACAGGATTAGAGCCTGTATTATGGGATGAAAGGCTGACTACTGTTGCGGCAGACAAACTGATGATAGAAGCCGGAGTACGCAGAGAAAACCGTAAGGATTACGTGGATGCCATTGCAGCATCCTTTATTTTGCAGGGATATTTAGACTATTTACACAGTAATGAGGAGAATGATTAGTGGAAAAGATCAGTTTTATACAGGAAGGGCAGGAAGCGGTAGAATTTTATGTTCTGGAACAGACCAGGCTGGGCGGTATCAATTACCTGCTTGTGACGGATAAGGAAGAGGGAGATGCAGAAGCCCTGATATTAAAAGACCTGTCAAAGGAAGAGGATACAGACGGCGTTTATGAGATCGTATCGGAAGAGGGCGAGCTTTCTGCTGTTGCTGCAATTTTTGAAGATATTTTGGATGATATAGCTTTTGTGACGGACGAAGAAGAGTCATAGGTCCGGTACACGGGGGAACAGATGACAATTGACAAGGATAAGTGTGAGAAGATATTACGAGAAAAAGGGATTAAAGTAACCAGACAGAGAGTTCTGGTGCTGGGGGTTCTTTCTGCCTGCCCGGAAAAACATTTTACGGCAGAGGAAATTTATGATTCGATAAAAGCAGAGTATCCGGAAATCGGATTGGCTACTGTTTATAGAACAATACAGGTATTGGTAGAGCTTCATCTTGTGGATAAGTTGAATTTGGACGATGGGTTTGCACGTTATGAGATCGGAAAGGAATGCAGCGGTGATTCAAGGCATCACCACCATCATCTTATATGCATACAATGCGGGAATATATTTTCTTTTCAGGACGATTTGTTGGACGAACTTGAAAGTACGATTCTGAAAGAAACCGGCTTTTATGTGACAGACCATGAAGTAAAGCTCTACGGATGTTGTAAAGAATGTGGAGGAAAATTAATTGAAAAAAGAAAAAAATCCTAGTTCCAAGTTAAAAATCATCCCTTTAGGGGGCTTGGAACAAATCGGTATGAACATTACGGCCTTTGAATACGAAGACTGTATTGTTGTTGTGGACTGCGGACTGTCATTTCCCGAGGATGATATGCTGGGAATTGATCTGGTTATTCCTGATGTTACCTATTTAAAGGAAAATCAGGACAAGATAAAGGGCTTCATGATTACCCACGGGCATGAGGATCATATCGGGGCGCTGCCCTATGTATTAAAGGATTTGCCTATTCCCGTGTATGCTACTAAGCTGACCATGGGAATCATAGAAAATAAGTTAAAGGAACACGGGCTGGAGAGAGCCGTTAAGAGAAAAGTGGTAAAATTCGGCCAGAATATCAATTTTGGCAATCTTCGGATAGAATTTATCAAAACCAACCACAGTATTGTGGATGCG
>CAZZHJ010000032.1:0-14674 GCA_964653815.1 uncultured Lachnospiraceae bacterium | reverse complement strand
GCCCAACCTGTAGAAAAGGTAAAGAATGGCTATGTCTATATAATACGAGGAGGAAAATATCATGACATTGGGAGACAAATTATCAAAGCTGCGTAAGCAGAACAATTATACACAGGAACAGCTTGCTGATATTCTGGGAGTATCCAGGCAGTCAATCAGCAAATGGGAGTCGGACGCATCTTATCCTGAGACGGAAAAGTTGATTCAGTTAAGTGACATGTATCATTGTTCTCTGGATTATCTGTTAAGGGATGAAATAGAATCCGATGATTGCAATCAAAGCGAAAGAAGCGTTAATCTGGAAAAGCATTTCTATTATGAAAAAACCAGTGAGAAGAAAATAAGAGGCATACCCTTGTGGCATGTTAATATCGGACCGGGGAGGACGGCAAAGGGAATTATTGCAGTTGGCTTGAGAGCAAAAGGCGTTGTTTCTCTGGGAATAGCTTCCGTAGGGATTTTATCCATAGGAGTTGCTTCCATAGGCGTGTTGTCTTTTGGAATTGCCGCTGTGGGAATCATAGCTGCGGGCAGTATAGCGGCAGGTGTTCTTGCGATGGGGGCAATCTGTGTGGGTATTATGGCAATGGGAGCAATAGCAGTCGGCGCCTTTTCCGGCGGCGCTATGGCTATCGGAAATTATGTGGCAGCCGGAGATTATGCCAGAGGAGCTATTGCAATCGGAAAGACCGAAGCCTACGGAAGTATTTATCAGAAGATAGGAAAACTGTCTCCCGAGGAATATCGTCAGGTATGTGACTTGATTACAAAAGAGGTTCCATCGTATTTATCCTGGGCAGGCAATATTATGAAGCTGTTCTTGAAATTTTAGGGGTGGAATTGAACAGTCCGGCTATAGGAAAATGCCAACCTGTAGCCGGACTATTCAGAAAGATTTATTTTTGAGTCAAGATTAGCTTTCCTAAATTGATTTTATGATATTACTATGCTATACTCACAATGTTCTAAATAGAAATATTCTAAAAGGAATAAAAGTATGGCAGGAGGAACGTAATATGGAATTTTATGAGGTTATAGAAAAGAGAAGGACTATAAGGGATTTTAACGGCGAGAAGCTGGACGGGGAAGTAATTCAAAGAATTATTGATGCAGGAATGAAGGCGCCTACCAATGACCATATGCGGGACTGGCACTTTGTAGTAATAGATGATAAAGATCTTGTGCAGAATTTAATCAAAAAGATTCCCAAAAAAGTGTCGGAAAAGCGCGTGGACTTTATTATGAAAACATGGAGGCTTCAGGATGAATGCCAGAAAAAGATGTATGCTGATTCCATCCCCAAACAGTATCAGATGTTAATGAATGCGGGCTGTCTTATCATTCCGCTGTTTAAGCAGAAAAAGAATCTCCTGCAGCCTAAAAACCAGTCGGATCTCAATGGATTTGCATCTATCTGGTGCTGTATTGAAAATATTTTTCTGGCGGCTACGGCGGAAGGCTGCGGTTATGCATTAAGAATTCCTTTAGGAGATGAAAAAGAGCATGTTAAGAGCATTTTGAATTTTCCGGAGGATTATGAAATGCCCTGTTACATTGCGATCGGAAAACCTGCAGAGGATGCAGCATATTACGAGCAAAAGGTTTGTGATGTACGGGAAAGGATTCATTTGAATAAATGGTAGAACAGGAGGGATTTTTTGAAAAAGATCAGTATAAAGCCGGACTGTGTGTTCAGTCCACAGCCTATGTATTTGATAGGGACTAAAAACGAAGACGGAACCCCCAATTTCTGTATCATTACCTGGATGGGGTTTTCGTATGATAAGACTCCTCATTTAGTGATGACAATCGGAGGAAGCAAACTGACCAAGGAAAATATTCTAAGGGAAGGAAAATTCTCGGCAGGTATGATTACAGAGGATGTTCTCTGGCTTGCAGACTATTTTGGCAATACCAGAGGAGAAGAAGGGACTAAAAATGTTGTTCCTTATAAATATACATGGGGAGAAAAGTTAGAGATTCCTTTTATTGATGAGTGCCATTGGGTTTATGAATGCAGTGTGACAAAAGTTGTAGAATTGGATGGCGCACATCTGTTTTTGGCGAAAATAGAAAATATCCAAATAGATGCAGCTTACGAACATATGAATATGGAGTTGATCGATCTGTGCGAGATCAATCCTGTAATCTATGCTCCCTATCATTATTTTTCCATAGGAGGAAAAATCGGGGAAACAGGGCAGTGGAAGGAGCATTTCTTGTAGGAAAAGTATTTATGTGCTAAGATGATATAGTCATAAAGTGACATGGTTACAGGGATATATTCTGTAAAACAGGGAGGCAGTCTTTTTGGAAACAAGAGGTGGATTTTACATCACGCAGATTAAGCAGCTTCAGGACAGGATTTTTGAAAAGCTGTTAGCGCAGAGCGGCATTGAAGTAAGCGGCGGTCAAGGAAGAATTTTGTTTGTTCTGTGGAAAAAGGACAATCTGACCATAAGCGAAATCAGCAAAGAGACTTCCCTGGCAAAAAATACCATTTCCATTGTAGTGGATGGCATGGTTAAAAAGGGCATTCTGGAAAGGAATATTAATCCTAAGAACCGCCGTCAGACCATCGTATCCCTTACGGAATATGCAAAATCCATAGAGGCAAAATATGAGACTGTGTCGCAGCAGATGAATACGTTGTTTTACCGCGGATTTTCAGAAAAAGAACAGACGGAATTTGAAGGGTATCTTGCCAGGATTGTGGATACGCTGATTTCTGTCGAAAATAATGACAACATATATGTAGAATATAATAAGTAATTAAGATAAATAATAAACTGACTGATAGATAATTGCGAAATGCTGGAGATGGTAAAGTGCAATATTTTATATCTTTTCTGGAGGGGATCATTACTTTTATATCGCCTTGCCTGCTTCCTATGCTGCCGGTATATATTTCTTACTTTGCAGGCGGAGAAAGCAATGTGAGGAAAACACTGCAAAGCGCATTTGGATTTGTGTTGGGCTTTACCTTGGTATTCGTAAGTTTGGGCGCTTTTGCGGGCACTCTGGGACGGCTGTTGAAGGAGTATCAGAGTGTTGTAAATATAGTCTGCGGCGTTGTGGTAATCTTCTTTGGATTGAATTTTATGGGAATATTAAAAATTCCCGTTTTAAATGTAACAAGAAAACTGAATATTTCTGTCAGCGGAAACGGTTTTTGGCAATCGATTTTGTTTGGTATTATATTTTCTGTGGGCTGGACTCCCTGCGTGGGGACTTTTCTGGGTTCCGCCCTTTTGCTGGCGTCAAGGGAGGCTTCCGTGGTCAAAGGACTGCTTATGCTGGTATTGTATTCTTTGGGGCTGGGAATTCCTTTTATAATCAGCGCAATTCTAATTGATGTACTGAAAGGTCTTTTTCAATTTATTAAATCACATTATAAGATTATTAATATATGTTCCGGCATATTTTTAATTGTCACGGGAATATTCATGATTACCGGGACATTCAACCGGTTATTGTCATTATTAAGTTCCTAAAAAGGAGGATATGGGGTGAAAAAATATTGGATAATTCTGGCCGGCTTTCTCGGCTTTTGTATACTGATGGGCGGAAGTGTGTTATTGTATAATCAGTTAAGTGAAAAATATGATACGGGTCAGAACGTGGAAACCGACATTATAGAAGAAAATGGAGAGGAACGTGCCGGAGGAAATAAAGAAACGGCAGGTGAAAATGAGTCAGAGGAAGCTTTTGAAGCGCCGGATTTTCAGGTGGAAGATGCTGACGGGGAATTGGTATCCCTTTCTGCCATGGAAGGGCAGCCCGTGGTGCTGAATTTCTGGGCAAGCTGGTGTCCGCCCTGTAAAAATGAAATGCCGGATTTTCAAAAAGCATACGAGACTTATGGCGAAGATATCCGGTTTATGATGGTTAACCTGACAGATGGCAGCAGGGAGACGAAGGATACGGCAAAGGCCTATATTGAAGAACAGGGTTATACCTTTCCGGTATATTATGATGTAGACCAGAAAGCGGCATATGCGTATTATGTCAGCTCTGTTCCGGCTACGTATTTCATTGACGAGGACGGAAATATTGTGGCTGCAGGAAGGGGAATGTTGGACGAGGAAGCTCTAGAGAAGGGGATTTCCATGTTGAATGTCCGTGACGGCGGCGAATAATTTTGTAACAGAAACAGGCGGAGAAGCAGATTATATGAAAAGAAAAGAGGGAGCTGCTCCCATAAAGGAAACTGAAGAAAAGGGCAAAAAGAAAAAAGTGAGAAAGCCTTATCGGGATTTGCGCTGGGAGAGGCTGGACAATACGGCTCATCTTTTTCCGGTCATTGCAGGAGAAAGCATGAGCAATGTATACCGTATCAGCGTGACTTTAAAGGAGCTGGTACAGCCGGAGCTTCTGCAGCAGGCACTGGACAGGATTCTGCCCAAATTTGACGGATTTAACCTGCGCCTGAGACAGGGGATGTTCTGGTATTATCTTGAGGAAAACGGAAAGCCTGCGCCCAGGGTTTGTGAGGAAAATACTTTTCCCTGTCGGTTTATCAGGCAGAATAAGACGCGCAGTTATCTGTTCCGGGTAACTTATTATAAGTACAGGATCAATCTGGAAGTATTTCATGTGCTGGCGGATGGTATGGGCGGCATTACATTTTTAAGGGAGCTGACCTATCAATATCTGAGGCTTGCTCATGAAGAACTGCAGGAAAAGCTGGGGGATGCCTTTAACAGCAATACATCCTTAAACAGGGAAGACAGCTTCCTGAAAAATTATAAGAGAAAAGCGGAAAAAGGGTATAAATCCCAGAGGGCATATCTGATCAAGGGAGAGAAGCTGGAACCGGGAGAATTTGGCGTGATGCATGGCTATATGAATATTCCGCAGCTGAAAGAGGTCTGCGGCAGGTATCAGGCAAGCATAAATGAATATCTGGTGGGTGTTTATATATGGAGCGTATATACGGAGTGCCTTCATGGGATGCCGTCTGAAAAACCGATTCGCGTGGCAGTTCCTGTCAATCTGCGGCCGTTCTATCAGTCTATTACCACCAAAAACTTTTTTACCATGGTATCGGCGGAATTTTACCCTCAAAAGGAAGCCTATACCTTTGAAGAAGTGATTTCCCTGACGGTAAAGAGTCTCAGGGAGCAGATTAACAGAGAGCATCTGGAAGAGTTGTTTTCCTATAATGTTTCCAATGAAAAGCTGCTGGCGGCGCGGGCCACACCGCTTTTCATTAAAAATATTGCTATGCGGCAGATTTATACGAAGTCTGCCCTGGCAAATACGGCAACGATAACGAATATCGGAAATGTAGCCGTGTCCGACGATTATGAGCCTTATATTGAGATGTTCCATGCGTTTCTGGCTATGTCGAGAGGACAGCATTTGAAGGGAACCATCTGTTCCTATAAAGATACGCTGGTATTCAGTTTCAGCTATGATTTAGCGGATGTATCCGTACAGAGGGGCTTTTTCCGAAAGCTGGCGGCGGACGGGCTGGAAATCGAGATAGAAAGTAATGGTGTGAGTTATGAGTAAATGTAACAGATGTCATGTGGAAATATTGGATGAAACAGAACGCTGTCCTTTATGCGATTCGGTTCTGGAACATACGGTAGAAGTAGAAAACATGTATCCTGATGTAAGGATTCGGAGAAGGAAGCTTGCGCTTGCCAGTAGAATTTATTTATTTTGTGCTATATTGACAGAGGCCGTACTGGTCTACTTCAATATCAGGCTGGAATCCCGCATATGGTGGTGTGTGATTACGGGGTTGTCATTATTGTATGTATATCTGTTATTTCGCTTTGCGGTTTCGGGGCAGAACGGTTATAAAGCGAAGGTGACGGTATTGATGTTGATCGCTATTTCCATGATGATCATTATTGATTTTGTAACAGGATATAACGGCTGGTCTGTCAATTACGTCCTTCCGGCGGGAATTCTTCTGGTTGATGCAGGGATTATCATTTTTATGCTTGTGAATATAAAAGGCTGGCAGAGCTATATTGTGTGGCAGATTTTTATGATAATATGCAGCTTTATTCCATTTGTTTTGTATCTGACAGGGGTTGTAACAAAGCCCGGATTGTCCTTTATAGCGCTGGGGTGCTCCCTTTTTCTTTTTTTAGGTACTGTGATCATAGGAGACCGGAGGGCAAGGGTAGAATTAAAACGGAGATTTCACGTGAGATAGCAAAGGAGCTACATTTTTAGATGAAAAAGAAAAATGAAAATATAGAAAGCGAAGCCAGTATCAGAGGGCGGGTGATAAGGGATTTGATCGCCCATGCCTCCAGAGAGCATTTGCTTGGGAAAAAGATCAGAAATGGGGAATTCAGGAAGAGAATCAGTGAAGTTGAGCCGGAATGGAAATGCCCTGAATGTTTTGTTGTAGAGAAGATTTCCATGGAACACTTTAACATGGAACTGCTTTCCCAGAAGGAAGAAGAGAATCAGAATAGGGACAAGATTATTTTACAGCTCCACGGAGGCGGCTATGTGGCGCCTATGCGGAACGGATACCGGACCTTTGCAGGATTGTATAGTGAGGTGAGCAGGGGGATGAGCGTGCTCACTATTGATTACAGGGTAGCCCCGGAAAATCCATATCCTGCCGCATTGGAAGACGCCTTTAGCGCATACTGCTGGCTTTTGGAGCAGGGATATTCTTCGGAACAGGTTATTGTGGCGGGAGATTCTGCAGGAGGAGGGCTTGCCATGGCGCTGTGCCATTATCTAAAGGATAAAGGGATGCAGCTGCCCTGTGGGCTGATTGCCATGTCCCCCTGGACAGATTTAACTGCCAGCGGGGAAAGTTATGATACCAATTATGAGAAAGACCCTTTGTTTGGAAACAGCAGGGATACGCTTATTTATAATAAGGATTATCTGGGGGACAATGACCCTATGGATTATTATATTTCTCCTCTTTTTGGGGATTTCAGGGGTTTTCCGCCTATGCTGATACAGGTGGGAGGCTATGAAATGCTTCTTTCCGATTCCGTAGGTGTGGCGGCAAAAGCACGGGGACAGGGCTGCAGGGTGCGCCTCAGCATTTATGAGGGAATGTTTCATATTTTCCAGATGGCGGCAAAGCTTTTACCGGAATCCAGAAAGGCATGGGTGGAAATCGGAAGATTTATCGGAACTATTACAAAATAACAGGGAATACTGCAACTTTTAGGCAGATGAAAATGTGTTATATATGAAGTGTTTTTGTTTGGATTGAGAAGCAAAAGTACATAAGTGCAAGAGGAGTCTGCAAGATTTGAAAAAATTGTTCAAAATAATTAAGGGAGCTGTATTGCCGGCTATGCTGCTTTGTATTCTTTTGACAGGATGCGGCAGTATTAAGTATGAAACCCGTGAGGAAATTTTAAACTGTCTGGTTAAAAAAGGCTATATCGGAAAGGAAGATTCTCTGGAATATAAAAGAACAGGTATGGACGAAGGAGGACTTTTCCCTATTGTCTTGTATTATGATTATATGTATCGTAAAGAAAGCGGGGAATTATATAATATCAGGATTTATCCTTCCCATGATGAAGATGAAGAAGAGTATAACGTTGAGATTTTCTATGATATAGAAATAGAAGAAAACATAGTTAAATCCGGCGATAGCCAATATACGGAGGTCATTATGTCGGATTACGCCTATGGACAGGAACTGAAGGTGGAAAGAAGAAGCCTGTTTATCTTTAAATGGCTTGTAGTGGCAGAGGACTAGTCGATATGGAGAGGGAGATTTGCATGCGTAAATGGAAGGGAAGGTTGTTATGTCTGGCTTTACTGTGCTTTTGTTTAACCGGTTGTATTCCCAACGAATATACAGAAGAGGAAGCGGAAGAACAGGAAAAAGCGGCTGTGGAGATTTTTGGTGAATATCTGGATGAAGAATTGGGAAGCGGGGAGATAGAAGAGGTAGCTGTCCATACGGAGACCCTTTCACATACGGTAGGCTATTATTTGACAGATTTTGTGGATGGAAAATTTACTTACCAGGGACAAACATATTCTTTTGTGGTAAATACCCGGACGGAAGAAATTTATACCTCCTTGGAAGTGGCGGAGGCAAAGGAAAAAGGTCTAGAATATCTGCTGGATTCATTGGATATATCCTGTGATGAAATTGTAGAAAGCCGTTTTTCTATTGAACTATATGCACCGGCAATGGAGGAAGATACAGAGAACTTATATGAAGGGGCAAAAACAAGCTTAAGCGGTGTGCTTCCGGCGGCGTATGAAACTTCGGAACAGGATATAGAAAAGCTTTTTGGAGATGAAAATTATGAGCTTAAGCTTTATATTATTTATAAAGGAAAAGAAGGTCTGAATCAGGAAGGATACGGAATCGGGAAATTGCCGGGACTTAAGTCATTAGAACTGAAGCATATGAAAGACAAGGCGGAGTCATCGGAAGAACTTGGAGGAATTTATGACTATATGATGTCAGAAACCTTGAAGGAGACCGCCCAAAACGAATCCCGGACTGTCCGTTATGCAAGGTGGGATCATCTTGAACAGGATGATTTTCATATATTTTATGAAGGCTATTGCAGGGAAGAGACGGATGGCGAGGTAAAGGAAACGGTATTGGAAACGGATGAAGATATCTACCTCGTAGCGGAAGAAGAACGGATAGAGGTATTTTGTGCCGAGGAAACAAATTTTTTCCTTTTTGCCGAGAATCTTTCTGTAAAGGAATTGGAAATGCCTGTCGCATGGGAATTTGTTGTGTCTAACGGTCATACGAGATATGCTGAGAGAAGCTGGCTCAGGGATGGTAAACGATTTGTGCTGGGAGGTACGGGCGACCGTAAGCCCTGCGTTTTTCAGGGAAGAGAAGGATACTCTTCCATATATCTGGGGGATGCGGCGAAAAAAGTACTGGAAAAATAGGATTTAGTAATAGGGACTTAAAACCGGTAGTTGAGGACTGCCGGTTTTTTACGTATCTGAAAATATAAAATAAAATTTTCTGATTATTTCCTTGAAAATGTAATGTTATTGCGGGCGGACTATGGTAAAATAATGCAACAGCAGAATATTTGACGAAACGGAGAGAATAATGCGTATTACAAGGGAAGAAGTTAGGGAGTTTACAAAAAAGGCATGTCTGGATAACGGCTTCTCGGAAGGATTTTTTGAGGATTTTTGGGAGAAGCTGTTAGAGAGAGACGACATTTATAAGGAATATGTTTATTATCTGGTAAAAAAGGAATTCCTGGGAGAAGTAAGGATTGAGGGATATCAGGTAGTGGATGTGCTCGTCTGGCAGATGGACGGGTTTAAGTCAAGGATGGACCGGGATAATTATGATATGAAAAATAATGAGGCGAAAATGGTAATTTCGGCTTTTGATACTTTTTTGAAGATGGCAAAGGAGCCGGAGGAGTATGTGAAAAGGATGCAGCACGATACAGGGACGGATTATGAGAATAAGTTTTTCGGAAGTCTAAAGTAGGATGAAAAAGCGTGTGGCGGAAGATGATGTGATGATGGAAAAAAAAGAGCAGAAGGCATTTGTATACATAGTAAAATGTGAGGATGCATCCCTTTACACGGGGATTGCAAAGGATTTAAAAAAAAGAATGCAGGAGCATTATGATAAGACGGGAAAGGGGGCAAAATATACCAGAAGCCGCGGCATAGTGGCCATTATGATGGTCTGGGAGGCAGCTTCTTATTCTTCGGCGGCAAAGCTGGAATACAGGATAAAGCGACTTATGCGGAAGGAAAAGCTGAAAGTTATAGCCTCTCCGGAGGAAGGGTTAAAGGAACTGTTCCCCGGGCTTTCGGAAGAGATTTATGTTCCAAGAAGGGAATATGCCATGGATGTGGACAGATTTTTAGGAGAGGGAAGCGTTTAGGTAAGGTTTGAAAATGAATTGATTAAAAAGCCGGTTTTTGATAAAATAAGTTCATAATATACAAAAGGGGAAAATTATGAAAAATAAGAGACAGGGGCATCTATTTTTTTCGCTGGCAGCTTTAATGGCGGTGCCTATTTTTGTGCTAGGCATTGTTCTGGTGTTTATGGGGCAGAAAAGTGTTACTGAGGGAATGTCGCTGGAAATCCAGAAATCATTGGCTGGCACTGCCAGGGCAAGCGCCGATATGTATGCGCTTACCTATCCTGGAGAGATCAGGATGGACGGGGAACATTTTTATATGGGCGATGTGGATCTGACAGGTAATTTTGAACTTGCGGACCGTATTAAAAAGAATACAGGGATGGACATTACAATATTTTGGGGAAATACCAGGGTTATCACCACTATTGTAGATGACAATGGCAACAGAATTGTCGGTTCGACATTGGACAACCAGCAGATTCTGGATGTGGTTTATGTGGGCAATGAATATTATTCCCGTAAGGTACAGATATGGGACGAAAGCTACTTTGGATATTATATTCCTTTATATAATGGTGACGAGATATGCGGTATAGTATTTGCAGGCATGAAGAATGAGAGCGTTGCCGCAAATGTAAGAACTATTGTTGCCAAGATTGTTATCGTATTCGTACTGGCTTTATTGGCTATTCTGGGGATTTCATCTGTATATGCGAGAAGCATTGTTGATCGTTTAGATAAAATTCGGTATTACATAGGCGGCCTGGCGGAAAACAAATTCAGCGGGGCAATGCCGGAAAGTGTATTCCGCGGAAATGATGAAATTAGTGAAATGGGGCATCATGCAGCAGAAGTGGGCAAGAAGATTAAAGATCTGATTTATAACGACCCCCTCACCGGCTTGCTGAACCGGAGAGCGGGAAGAATCCAGTTGGAAAAATATATGACAAAGGTGGACAAGGATAATAACAGCTATGTTACTGTTGTTATGGGGGATATTGATTATTTTAAAAATGTAAATGACAAGTATGGACATGAGTGCGGTGATAGGGTTTTGGTGACTTTATCAGAAGTACTCAGAAGGCATATGGATGAAAAAGGGGTTGCTGTCAGATGGGGCGGAGAAGAATTCCTTCTGGTCTATGAGAGAAACAGACAGCAGGTGTTAGATGAACTTGAAAAGTTGGCAGAAGAAATCAGGGAGATTGTATTCACTTATGAAGAGAAGAAATTTTCTCTTACCATGACTTTTGGCGTTGCAGAGTATTGTCAGGGGGAAAATATAGATAACCTGGTTAAGGAAGCGGATGACAGGTTGTATCGTGGGAAGTCCGAAGGAAGAAACAGGATTGTATCATAAAATATTTATCTTGTGCTTTCAAAAACTATCATTTCATGGTAAGATATTTTATAAGGGATATTTTATTGGGGAATCATACTAGATAAAATAAGACTGGCTTAGAAAGAAGGGTTACGCGATGAAGGGAAATAAGACTAAAACTACAAATTCTGTATTTACAATGAAGACAAAATTAATGTTTTGCACATTGGCACCGCTTTTGATAGCATGTGTTGAAATGTGCATAGCGGTATTGCTTGTACTGGGCAGGGGCGATTCATGGGATGTTATAAAGCATATTATACGGATTTCGATTATTACTGCAATTATTGTGGCAGTTATCATGCGTATATTTGTATGGAGTCTTGTAAATTCCATCAACAGGGTAATCCAGTCGTTGGATGCGGCGGCAGAAGGCGATTTGACCCGTGGAATGGATAAGAAGGACATAAACAGAAAAGATGAAATGGGTACTCTTGCCAAACATGCGGATAATGTCATTGTTTCGTTAAAGAATGTAATAGGACGGGTGGGCAACACCTCGGACGTGATTTCAGATGCCACCGTCAAGTTAGATAAGATGGCGGAACAGACAAGCAATGCCTCTGATGATGTGGCAAGATCCATGACGGATATGGCAAACGGTGCTACGAATCAGGCGGGAGAGACACAGAGCGTTACGGATGCAGTTATGCGTATCGGAGAGAAAATTGAGCAGACTTCCCAGGCAGTTGACGATCTTCTGCACAATGCGGAGCAGATGAAATCTGCCGGACAGGAAGGTGTTGAAACCGTGAATGATCTGGAAACAATATCCCAAAAGGTTAAGGGCCAGATTGCCGTTATTTATGAACAGACCAATACAACCAACGAGTCTGCCCAGGAAATACACAGGGCTACCGAGTTGATTGCATCAATAGCAAATGAAACAAACCTCCTGGCTTTAAATGCATCTATTGAAGCTGCAAGGGCAGGCGAGAGCGGAAGAGGATTTGCGGTAGTTGCAGAGCAGATTAAAAATCTGGCGGAGCAGTCCAACCAGTCTGCAAAGACAATAGAAGCAATTATTAATAATCTGCTGGAAGAATCCCAGCAGGCAGTTAAGACTATGAATACGGTAGATGCGATTATAGGATTGCAGGCTGACAAGGTTGAAATGACCAAGCGGGTATTTGATAAAGTAAACGGCGGCCTTCAGGTTGCAATTGAAGGAATTGAGTCTATTGCGGAAAATACGAATGAGCTGGATGAGGCGAGAAACCAGGTAATGTCATCGGTGGAAAGTCTTTCTGCGATTGCAGAGGAGAATGCGGCAGCTACCCAGGAGACAGCAGCTTCAGCAGAAGAGCTTGCAGCAACAATCAGTGAAATTAAAGCTGCTACTGGAAGTTTGAATAGGGTTGCTGATGATTTGACGACACAGACAAATATGTTCCAGATATATCAATAGGAATACAATTAAGATATAATAGAAACTGCGGAATACGAAAGCATAATTGCCTTATAGGTATAAGCTTTTTGGATTCCGCAGTTTTTTGTGCATATTTCAGGAGGATTTTGGTTGGAGGTTCCACTCCCCACGTTTCTGGCGGGGTGTTACGCCATAAGCTTCTTTAAATAATCTGGAAAAAACCTTGTAGTTGTGAAAACCGTGTTTTTCCAATATTTCCATCAAAGGTAGGTCCGTGTGAAGCATATCATCGGTAATGTGCCTTAGACGAAGGGAATTTACATATTCTAAAAAAGTCTGTCCCATGTACTTTTTGAAAAAGCGGCAAAAATATGCTTCTTCCAGATGCAGCAAGCTGGCAGCATCGGCAATTCCTAAGGGTTCCCTATAATGAGATTCCACATACTCCATAAGGAAAGAAAGCCTTTGGAAATTTTTATCTGATTTGCTTTTGGCATTTTCCGTAAGACGCACCATATAGCCTGCTGTCAATTCCGCTAGCAGGCTATAGAGAAGGGAGGTCAACCTCAGACGGCTTTCCGTGCTTGTAGAAGAAAACAGAGTGGCCATCTGATCAAAAATGGGCTTCAAACTGTTTTCTCCGGGGAAAGAAAACTGGCTGGAAAAATTCCGGAACCGTACAAAATCATATTCCGGAATGTGCTCTTTTAGGAAGCGGTAGGGAAGCTGTAGCAAGAAGACTTTTGTGGGCCTGGTACAATGGGTTCCGTGGATTTCCCTGGAATTTATAATGGTGAAATCGCCTGAAAACAGCCGGGTGATATGGTCTTTTACGGTGACGTCCATGGAGCCGTCAAGAATGTAAACGATTTCCATGCTGTTGTGCCAGTGCATGGGGATTAGTTCGCCTTCGGTGGAGTAGATATGAAAGCGCATGGGGAGGGCGGCGTTGGTTTGTATTTGTTCGTGGATGATTTTCATGGGAACCTCCTGTGGGTGGGGTGGGGAGGCTGGCTGTTCTGGCAGGTTTTCGGCCGGGCGTTTGGCGGGGGATTCTTTTTGTTTTTCATAGTCGGTACTGGAAATCGGATTTTTCTAACAGCCCGGGATGGGTGTGGGTAAGTCGCCGGGGACGCGTCAATGCGGCATCCGTGCCGCAGAGACGCTTAACAGCCCATCCGGGGCTGTTACCCCTTGGAAATCGGGCGGGCTGTAAGAAAAATTGCCGTTTTCCAGTAAAAGACTATGAAAAACAAAAAGAATCCCTCGCCAAACGCCCAGCCAAAAACCTGCCAGAACAGCAGGCCTCTGAAATATTTTGGGTACTGTTGTAATGTTCTATGAACGGGAGTGCCTTAAAGAGCATGGGCGCCCTGGTGTTATGCTTTATTTCATGGAGATATTACATTTTTAAATGTGTTATCTTTAACGGGGGCGGGGGTGTATAAAAAAGGTAGCATTTGGAGGAGAAAAAGTCAATATTGACCTAAAAATAAGTCAAGAAAGGGGATAGTTTATAGGGAGGGAATTTGATAGGATAGGGGCATGGAAGAAAGAGAAGTGGCAGGAAGGGCTGCACGGAAGGGAGTTATGACATGACAAGGAAAGAGATTGAGGAAATTGTGGCACAAATGACTGTGGAAGAGAAAGCGTCGCTTTGCTCGGGAGAAGATTTCTGGCATACAAAGGCGGTTGAGAGACTGGGTGTGCCGGCTATGATGGTATCGGATGGACCTCACGGATTGCGTAAACAGAAGGATGAAGGAGACCATTTGGGAGTCAATGATAGTATTGTTGCGGTGTGCTATCCTGCGGGATGTGCTTCGGCGGCTTCTTTTGACAGGGAATTGTTGAAGAAAATGGGAGAGGCATTGGGAGAATCCTGCCAGGCGGAAGGTGTAGGCGTGATCTTAGGGCCGGCTGTTAATATTAAACGGTCTCCTTTGTGCGGACGTAACTTTGAATATTATTCGGAGGACCCTTATGTTGCTGGAGAAATGGCGTCCGGTCTTATAGAAGGGGTTCAGAGCAAGAATGTGGGAACCAGCATTAAGCATTTTATGGCAAATAACCAGGAGACCAGAAGGA
>CAZZHJ010000031.1:0-14767 GCA_964653815.1 uncultured Lachnospiraceae bacterium | reverse complement strand
GCAAAAGAGAACTGAGGGAACAGGTATTCAAATTAATGTTCCGTATATAGAGTAATGATGAAGAGGAAATCCGGGAGCAAATGGCGCTTGTCTGTGAGGAAAAGGAGTCCATGGAGTATTCCCTGAAGGAAGAGATCAGCCAGAAATATACGGCAGTTCTTGAAAGAAAAGAAGAACTGGATGCCATGTTGAATGAAAAGGCTACAGGCTGGACCGTTTCCCGAATGGGAAAAGTGGACCTGACCATTATGAGACTGGCTCTTTATGAAATGTTGTATGATGATACGGTTCCTGTTTCCGTTGCAATTAATGAAGCTGTAGAGCTGGCAAAAAAATTCGGCCAGACGGATTCGTCGTCTTTTATCAACGGAGTGCTGGCAAAGTTTGCTGATTAGGGGCTATGAAATGCAGAATGTTTATTCCGTATCATGGGTAAATGCATATGTGAAGAACATGATTTCTCAGGACTTTATGTTACAGTCTTTGTATGTAAAGGGTGAAGCGAGCAATGTGAAATACCATTCCTCGGGTCACCTTTATTTTACATTGAAGGATGACAGAGGGGCCATGGCATGCGTTATGTTTGCAGGGAACCGCAGCGGTCTCAAATTTCGTCTGGAAGAGGGCATGCAGATTGTTGTTTCCGGAAATGTGGATGTCTATGAAAGGGACGGTAAATACCAGCTCTATGCAAAGGAGATTACCCTTGCGGGAATCGGCCAGCTGTATGAAAAGTTTGAACAGCTGAAAAAGGAACTGGAAGAGATGGGGATGTTTGACCCTATCTATAAACAGGAAATTCCCCGCTATATCAAGCGTCTCGGTGTTGTAACGGCGCCTACGGGGGCGGCGGTCCGGGATATTATTTCCATCACCAAAAGGCGGAACCCGGGAGTGGAAATCATTCTTTATCCGGCAATTGTCCAGGGGGAACAGGCGGCAGCCAGCATTGTAAAAGGAATCCGAATCCTGGAACAGATGGATGTGGATGTTATGATCGTCGGAAGAGGCGGCGGCTCCATAGAGGATTTGTGGGCATTTAACGAAGAAGCCGTTGCAAGGGCTGTTTTTGACTGTGAAATACCGATTATTTCTGCGGTGGGTCATGAGACGGATACTACCATAGTGGATTTTGTGGCGGATTTGCGGGCGCCTACCCCTTCGGCAGCTGCGGAACTGGCAGTTTTTGAACTTGACAGGGTATGGGAAAGGCTTGGTACGGCAAAATCCAGATTGTACACTGCCATGAACCGGCGTCTGGAAGAATATAAATTAAGAAAACAGAAGTATGAGGCATCTTTGCTCTCACTGTCTCCGGAAGCAAAATTAAAGGAACAGAGAATGCAGCTTATGCATAAGGAAGAACGTCTGGAAAATGCTATGGACGGATGCATAGAACAGGCAAGGCACCGGATGGCTCTTTTGGCACAGCGTCTGGATGGACTTTCACCATTGAAAAAATTAAGCACCGGTTATGCCTTTGTAAGAGACGGACAGGGAAAGAGCATTAAAGAAATCGGACAGCTGAAGCCTGAGGATGAAATTACCCTTCACGTAATCGGCGGCAGCGCTAAGGCAAGGGTAACGGAGGTTTATAAACAATGAAAAATGATATAATAAAAGAGAAAGAAAATGTTAAAAATACTGAAAAAGAAGCAGAAGGACTGACTATCGAAGAAACCTTTGCCCGGCTGGACGAGACCATTTCACAGCTCGAGGGCGGCGATATTCCGCTGGAAGAAGCCTTAGAGGCATATGAACAGGGGATGAAATATATCAAATCCTGCAACGATGCCATAGACCGGGTGGAGAAAAAGGTGATGATAATCAGGGAAAATGGTGAACTGGATGAATTTTAATGAAATCAGGGATGAAAAGGTAAAAGAAATAGAAGAGATAATTTTCAGCTATCTTCCCAAAGAAGAGGGACCACAGAAAAAAGTGATTGAAGCAATGCATTACAGTGTAAAGGCAGGCGGAAAAAGACTTCGTCCCATGCTTTTAAAAGAGGCTTTTCTTTTATTCGGAGGTACGGGAGATAAAGCGGATGCCTTTATGGCGGCTTTGGAATATATACACAATTATTCCCTCGTCCATGATGATCTTCCTGCCATGGATAATGATGAATACCGCCGGGGAAGGAAAACCACCCATGTAGTTTATGGAGAAGACCTGGCGATTCTTACGGGAGATGCCCTGCTCAATTATGCCTATGAGGTGGCTGCGGGGGCGCTCTTGAAATATCCCGGGGATTTATCCGTAAGCAGGGCTTTTTCTATTCTTGCAGGGAAAGCAGGAATCCGCGGTATGGTAGGCGGACAGTGTGTGGACGTGATGAATGAAGACAGACAGGATTTGACCATGGAAGAAATTTTGTTTATCCATGAAAACAAAACCGCAGCGCTGATAGAATGTGCCCTTATGTGTGGGGCAGTGCTGGCAGGGGCTGATGAAGAAGAAACCGCCATGATGGAAAAGGTGGGTTCTGATATCGGGCTGGCATTCCAGATACAGGATGATATTCTGGATGTGACCAGTACATTTGAGGAATTGGGGAAACCCATAGGCAGTGATGAGAAAAATAAAAAGACTACCTATTTATCCCTGACCGGCATGAAAAAATCCAAAGAAGAAGTAGAACGGTTATCTGACGAAGCGGTGAATATTTTGAGAAGCAGGGAAAACAGGAATGAATTTTTGGAAGAATTGGTGTTGTCCCTGATTTCACGCAGAAGCTGAGGGAAAGAGGAAGATTTTATGATATTGGAACAAATACAAAAAGAAAATGATATTAAGAAAATCGATCCGAAAGATTATGATCTGCTGGCTTCGGAAATCCGGGAATTTCTGATTGAAAAAATCAGTGATACCGGCGGACATCTGGGATCTAATCTGGGAGCGGTGGAACTGACCATGGCGCTTCATCTGGTGCTGAATATGCCGTCGGATAAAATCATATGGGATGTGGGACACCAGTCTTATACCCATAAGCTTTTGACCGGCAGAAGGGATGGCTTTGATTCCCTGCGTAAGTTTGGCGGCATGAGCGGATTTCCCAAAAGAAAAGAGAGCAATTGCGACGCTTTTGACACAGGACACAGCTCCACGTCCATTTCCGCAGGTCTCGGACTGGTAAAAGCAAGGGATCTGCAGGGCGGAAAGCATACGGTGGTTTCCGTCATCGGAGATGGTTCCCTGACGGGAGGAATGGCTTATGAGGCATTGAACAATGCTTCCAGAATGGGTTCTAATTTCATTATCGTTTTGAATGACAACAATATGTCCATTTCTGAAAATATAGGCGGAGTCTCCCAGTATTTAAACGGAATCCGTACCAATGCCAAATATTTGGGATTAAAGGACAGTATCTATTACGGCCTTTTGGATATGCCCAAATACGGACAGAAGGTAGTCAAGAGAATCCAGAATTTAAAAAACGGTTTGAAGCATTTGGTTATTCCGGGCATGTTTTTCGAGGATATGGGAATTACTTATCTGGGGCCTGTGGACGGACATAATATAAAGGCAATGACAAAAGTCTTGAAAGAAGCCCAGGGCGTTAAAAACGCCGTGCTTGTCCATGTCATAACCCAGAAAGGAAAGGGGTATGAACCGGCGGAAAAGCATCCTGCAAGGTTCCATGGAGCGGAGCCCTTTATAATTGAAACGGGACTTCCCAAAAAGCAGAAGGAAAAAGCCAATTATACGGATGTATTTGCAACGGTCATGAATAAGCTGGCGGAAAAGGATGATAAAATCGTGGCAATTACTGCAGCTATGCCTGACGGAACCGGATTAAAGCGTTTTAAGAACCGCTATCCGGACCGGTTTTTTGATGTGGGAATTGCGGAAGAACATGCGGTTACCTTTGCGGCAGGACTGGCAGCTGGAGGATTAAAGCCTGTTGTGGCGGTGTATTCCTCGTTCCTGCAAAGGGCCTACGACCAGATACTCCACGATGTTTGCATACAGAATCTGCCGGTTACCTTTGCCATAGACAGGGCAGGACTGGTGGGAAGTGACGGAGAGACTCATCAGGGAATTTTTGATTTATCCTATTTGTCCTCCATACCCAATATGCATATACTGGCGCCTAAGAATAAGTGGGAGCTTGCGGATATGTTGGAGTACGCAGTGAATTTTGAAGGACCTGTTGCCCTGCGTTATCCCAGAGGGGTGGCATATGACGGGCTGAAGGAGTACCGGGAGCCTATCGTATATCAAAAAAGCGAAATGCTTTGCAGGGGAGAAAAGATTGCACTTCTGGCTGTTGGAAGTATGGTAGAGACTGCTTTGGAGGTAAAAGAACTGCTGAAAGGCGAGGGACTGGATGCTACAATTGTCAATGCCCGTTTTGTGAAACCCATCGATGAAGATGTGATTGCGGATTTGATGAAAGACCATGAGTGGTTTGTGACGCTGGAAGAAAACGTACACAGCGGAGGTTATGGGGAAAAGGTAACGGAATACCTGATCGGCCGGGATGAACAAAAGCATATTTTGAATATAGCCCTTCCTGATACATATGTGGAACACGGTAATGTGGAGATTCTGAAAAAAGAGCTGGAAATGGATGCAGACTCCATTTATTCAAAAATAAAAGAAAGAATGCAGGAAGTATGAAAGAACGACTGGATGTTCTCCTTGTAAAAAAGCAGCTTGCCCAGTCAAGGGAAAAGGCAAAAGCAATCATTATGTCCGGAATCGTATATGTAGACGGACAGAAGGAAGATAAGGCGGGCGCTGTTTTTTCGGAAGAGGCGGAAATTGAGATAAGAGGAAATACCCTTCCCTTTGTGAGCAGGGGAGGATTAAAACTGGATAAGGCATTCAGGGTGTTTCCTATTGATGTAAAAGATTTGACATGTCTGGATATCGGTGCATCAACGGGAGGATTTACGGATTGCATGCTTCAAAACGGTGCGGCAAAGGTTTATGCGGTAGATGTGGGGCATGGACAGCTGGATTGGAAGCTTCGGAATGACTCGCGGGTAGTGTGCATGGAAAAGACCAACTTCCGGTATGTGACAAAAGAGCAGATTCCGGAAGAAATAGAGTTTGCGGCAACGGATGTTTCCTTTATTTCCCTGACAAAGATTCTGCCGGCGGCAAAAGAACTTTTAAAGCAAGACGCTTATATGGTATGCCTCATTAAGCCTCAGTTTGAAGCGGGTAGGGAAAAAGTAGGCAAAAAAGGTGTAGTGACCGATTCCAAAGTGCATGAAGAGGTCGTGGAAAAAATCGAAAATTTTGCCGCTTCCATAGGTTTCCGCATAGCGGGGCTGGATTTTTCCCCCATAAAGGGACCGGAAGGTAATATAGAATATTTATTATATCTGCAAAACGCGGGAAAAGAGCCTTTAGGGGCACCTATAGAACAGATACCGGAGGTTGTTTCGGCTTCTGTGGCAGCGCTTTCCCACAAATAACCACTTTAAAGGCGGAGAATATATGGAGCATTTTTATATCATAACCAATAAACCGAAAGACCAGGAGTTAGAGGTCACAAAAGAAGTTGTTTCCTATCTGGAATCCCATGGCAAAAAATGCGATGTCTGTATCCGTGACAGAAAAGCCGAGGAATACAGAAAGGATACGGAAGAAACCAGACGGGAAATCAATGTGCCGGAAGGGACAGACTGCATTCTGGTACTGGGAGGAGACGGCACGCTGTTGCAGGCTGCCGTAGCTACCATGGACCTGGACATTCCTCTGTTGGGCATTAACCTTGGCACTCTGGGATTTATGGCAGAGGTGGAAAAATCCAATATTGAACATGCGCTGCAGGCTTTGTTGAATCAGAAGTTTGACGTGGAAGAACGCATGATGTTAGACGGGCAGATTTTCCATGAAGGTAAAATCGTAAAGGAGCTTCATGCCCTCAATGATATTGTTCTGACCAGAAGGGGTTCTTTGAGAATTGTTGCCTATGATATCTATGTGAATGGTCAGTTTTTAAACAGCTATCATGCCGACGGCGTAATCATTTCCACTCCTACAGGCTCTACCGGATACAATATGTCTGCCGGCGGACCCATTGTGGAACCCAATGCCAAAATGCTGCTGCTCACACCTATCTGTCCCCATTCCATGAGCGCCAGAAGCATTGTATTATCCCCGGATGATTTAATTGAAATCAAGGTCAGGGACGGACGGAACGGCGAAGTGCAGGAGATGGAAGTCAATTTTGACGGCTCTTTTACAAAACATCTTTCCACGGGGGACAGCATTAAAATATGCAAATCGGAAAGAATCACCAAATTTATCCGTTTGAGTAAGGTTAGCTTTTTGGAAATACTTCATAAAAAAATAAGTGAGTAATGGGGAATGCTTACATGAAAAATGAAAGACATCAGACGATTATCGCCCTTATAGAAAAATATCGGATAGAAACCCAGGAGGAACTGGCAGAGAAGCTGCGGCAGGCGGGATATGATGTGACACAGGCAACGGTGTCGCGGGATATCAGGCAGTTGAACCTGAAAAAGGTATCTGTGGATGGGAAGAAGCCATGTTATGCCGCCGGCAGGGAGGAGATTCCTTTAAGCGGCGCCTATGAAAGAGCCTTAAAAGAGAGCCTTGTCCGGGTGGATGTAGCAATGAATATGCTTGTACTAAAGACGCATCCGGGTATGGCCATGGCAGTTGCGGCGGCTGTAGATGCCCTGCAGTTTGAGGAAGTGGTAGGAACCATTGCAGGGGACGATACGGTTATGGTGGCAATCCGTTCCGTAGAGGATGCATTGAAAGTGCAGAAAATATTCCGGGAAAAGATGATGTCCTAAGATGTGTCTGGAGAGCACAGGGATAACATAAGGAGATAAAGATGCTGGAAAGTATTCAGGTAAAGAATGTAGCCTTGATTGACGAGGCGGAAGTAGAATTTGAAGAGGGATTGAATATTTTAACAGGTGAAACCGGAGCAGGGAAATCAATACTGTTGAGTTCCGTGCAATTGGCGCTGGGAGCCAAAGCGGATAAAAGCCTGATCAGGCAGGGAGCGGAATATGCTTTTATTCAGTTGGTTTTTTCTTTGAATGAAGAACAAAAAGACATTTTAGGAAAATTTGATTTTACTGCGGAAGAAGATATCCTGATTTTGCAAAGGAGGATTTATCCTGCGAAAAGCATTTGCAAAATAAACGGGGAAACGGTTACCTTAAAAACAATGCAGAGTGTTGCGGAATGTTTTATCGATATTCACGGACAGCGTGAACACCAGTCTGTTTTAAAGCCTGCCAGACAGGAAGAGATACTGGATGATTACGGAAAAGAACTGCTGGAACCCCTTTTAAAGGAAACAGCCCTGCTTTATGGAAAATACAGGGAAGAAGAGGCAGCCCTCGCAGAAGCCTCGGGAATGGATAAAAATTACGTCAAAGAGCTGGATTTTGCAAAGTATGAACTGGATGAAATCGAAAAGGCGGAATTGACAGAAGGGGAAGACCTGGTTTTAGAAAAACGCTATGAAAAACTTCTGAACAGCCAAAAAATAAGGGATGCTGTGGGAGAAGCAGAAAATATCCTGCAAAATGATAATGGAAGCGGCATTCTAAACGGCGTGTCCGCAGCTCTTAGGCGGCTTAGGGAAGCACAGAATCTGGACGAAGCTTTGACAGATGTGTTACAGCAGCTTTCCGATGCGGAAATGATCCTGCAGGAATGCGGACAAAGTCTGGACCGGTATATGGACAGCTTTTCTATGGAAGGGGAAGATTTTGCCGCAGTAGAAGAACGGCTGAATCTGATCAATCATTTAAAGGATAAATATGGCAGAGAGATTCCGGATATTCTGGGCTATGCAGAAAAGCTGAATCAAAAAATTCATAAATTAGAAAATTTTGAGCAATATAATCAAGAACTGAAACAGCAGCATGAAAAGACAAAAACCGATTATTTCAAACTGGCGGCGAAACTCCACGAAATCAGAAAAGGTGAAGGAGAAAAGCTGAAAGCTGAAATGGAAAAGGCATTGTGTGATTTGAATTTTGAACAATGTGTTTTTGAAGTGCAGTTGGATTATGATGAAAACGCAATGGGAAAAACAGGCTGTACCAAGGTGACCTTCCGTATTTCCTTAAATCCCGGAGAACCGGTAAAGGATTTGGCAACGGTTGCCAGTGGCGGCGAATTGTCGCGTATCATGCTTGCCCTAAAAAGCATTTTTGCTAAAAAGGACAGGATGGGTACTCTGGTATTTGACGAAATAGATGCGGGAATCAGTGGAAGGACAGCTTGGAAGGTTTCGGAAAAACTGGCAGTTCTAAGAAAAAAACATCAGGTAATCTGTATTACTCACCTTCCGCAGATAGCAGCTATGGCGGATGCCCATTTTGAAATTAAAAAGACCATTTCGGGAGAACATACGAACACCTGCATCCGTCGGCTTAACAGAGAAGAAAGCGTGGCGGAAATAGGCAGACTTCTGGGGACAGACCAGTTGACGGAGTCTGTTTTAAAAAATGCAGAAGAAATGAAAGATTTGGCAGAACAGACAAAACAATCCCAAAGTATAAATAAAAATTAGGCACATAATAAGAAGGACGCAAAAGTCCTTCTTTTTTTGTGTGCCAAAAATAAAAATTGCAAAGGGGAAGAAAGGAAAAGTGATGAAAAACAATGAAACGTTATAAAGTGAGTTTATATATTGCAGTGATTGTTTTATTGGTTGTGGGGGCGTTTATTTATGAATATGTTTTTTACAGACAGATTCCAGATACACTTTATCTTCAACGGGGAAAAACGGAAGAAATCGAGTTTGCCCTGCCGGTATCAGGAACGTTGGAACAGCCGGAAGATCCTTTTATAGAAACATGGGAAAACCGGCAGTCCGCAATAGGAAGTCTGGAAACTACGGAAAAGAATGCATATGTCTGGAAACTGAAGCTCTTTGGACTAATTCCTTTAAAGAATGTAGATGTAAAGGTAATAGATGAAAAAAGTGTGTATCCTATAGGAGTGCCCATCGGAATTTATGTAAAAACGGATGGCGTTCTTGTTGCAGGGCTTGGAAATATTAAAACCCCTGATGGAAATGAGATATGTCCCTGTGCAAATATACTGCAGACCGGGGATTATATTTTATCGGTTAATGATGAAAGCGTATCGAAAAAAGGAGAGATTATAGATAAAATCAAGGCATCCGGAGGGGATGATGTGATTATGTCTATCAGGCGTAACGGACAGATCAGTAAAATAAAGGTAACTCCGGCATTAAATAGTTCCAATGAATACCAGATCGGAGTATGGATCAGGGATTCGGCACAGGGAATTGGCACTCTGACATATATTGATGAAAATAGCGGGTTCGGGGCATTAGGACACGGAATTAATGATATAGATACAAGCGATCTGATGGAAATTGATTATGGCGGATTATATGAAACCCAAATTATCAGCATTAAAAAGGGAACAAGCGGAGAGCCTGGAGAAATTTCTGGCGTTATCCGGTTTGTAGAGGATGCCAAGGAGGGAATCATTCAGTTAAATACCCCCAATGGAATATATGGCGTCATGAATATAGCACCGGATGAGGGCAATTATGGAAGCAAGCTATACCCTGTTGCCCTTAAGCAGGAGATAAAGACCGGTAAGGCTGGAATCTTGTGTACCATAAACGGGGATGCTGACATCTATGAAATTGAAATTAAGGAGATTGATTTCAGCCAAAGTGAAGGAAACAGAGGCCTGGTAATAGAAATAACGGATCCGAGGTTATTGGCGGAAACGGGAGGAATCATCCAGGGAATGAGCGGCTCCCCTATTATTCAAGATGGCAGATTTGTAGGGGCGGTAACCCATGTTTTTGTCAATGATCCCACAAAAGGATATGGAATCTTTGCAGAAACCATGCTGCATATGGCACAAGGTTAGAAACTGTGCTACAATAATCTGGTGGCGGAATACCTGTGTTCGGAACGAAAGGGATATTCCGGTTAATGACATAAGAGAAAGAACGTGACAAAATGAAAAACAGAATGATGATGCAGTTTTTTGAGTGGTATCTGCCGGAGGACTGCGCCCATTGGAAGCGCGCTTCTCTTGAAGCGGTAAGACTTGCAGGGGATGGCGTGAACATGGTATGGCTGCCGCCGGCATATAAAGGCGCATCGGGAAAATATGATGTGGGATATGGTGTCTATGATACTTATGATTTGGGAGAATTTGACCAGAAGGGCAGCATTCCCACAAAATATGGGACGAAAAAAGAATATTTAAAAGCTGTTTCCGATTTGCAGAAGGCAGGAATAGAAGTCCTTGGCGACATTGTTTTAAACCATCGCATGGGCGCCGATGAAAAGGAAAAGACAGAGGCCATAGAGGTAGGACAGAATAACAGAAACCAGGAGCTTTCAGGAAGTATAGAGATTGAAGCATGGACAAAATTTACCTTTCCCGGAAGGGGTGGCAGGTATTCGAAGTTTATATGGAACGCCTCCCATTTTGACGGCGTGGACTGGGATGATATGGGAAAAAGAAAAGGCGTTTTCCGCTTTAAAGATAAGCAGTGGGACAATAGCGTTGACGGGGAAAATACAAATTATGATTATCTCATGGGCGCAGATTTGGACTTGGATAACGAAGAGGTAAAAGCGGAACTTGACCTGTTTGGCAAATGGTATCTGGATACGACGAAAGTGGACGGATTCCGGCTGGATGCGGTAAAGCATATGAATGCTTTGTTTTACAGGAACTGGATTGGAGCCATGCGTACATATACAGGAAAGGACATGTTTGTCGTAGGAGAATACTGGAGTCCGGAATTAAATAAGTTGCGTTCCTATATCAGTCAGACAGAAGGGACTATGAGCCTTTTTGACGTGCCCCTGCATTTCAAATTTTATCAGATTTCCCATGGGAATGCCTCTTTTGACATGTCAAAGCTTTTTGAGGATACTTTGACGGGAACGGATTCCTGGCATGCGGTGACCTTTGTGGACAACCACGATACACAGCCGGGACAGGCACTGGAAACCTTTGTCATGGAATGGTTTAAGCCCCTTGCCTATGGAATCATCCTGTTGCAGGAAAAGGGGGTTCCCTGTGTGTTTTACGGGGATTATTACGGCATTCCCCACAATCAGATTGCGCCAGTTAAGCACCTTCCAAAGCTTATGAAGCTGAGAGCTTCCCATGCTTATGGCATAGAACATGATTATTACGACCACCCTGATATAGTGGGCTTTACAAGAGAAGGAGAGGGAGCACAGGATGGTCTTGCCCTTCTTGTCAGCGATGGCCCGGGAGGAAGCAAGGTTATGTTCGCAGGAAATGCTCATAAAGGGCAGACCTACATTGACGCTTTGGAAAACTGTCCGGAGGAAGTGGTAATCGGAGAAGACGGAATGGGAAATTTCAGGGTAGAAGGCGGTTCCATATCCGTCTGGATACCCCAAAAATAACGCTGTACCATATTTGAGAATATTCTGTATTTATATTTAGAAGGAGAAATAACTATGCGCTTTCAGACTGTAAATGCATTAAATTTATTTAATTTTGAAGAGGTAACTCTAAGGGAGTTTGTCATGAGGGAGGATTCCCTTATTATGGTCATGGATGCTCTGATTGTAAAGGGAAATAATCCCGTCAACGAGGAGTGTACGGACCGCTTTGCGGATACGGCAAACTTGTGTTTTAAAGAGGGAAAAATGACAGAGGTTTATAAAGAAGGATATAAATACTACGATGCCATGGACAGGCTCATAGAAGAGGTGCCTGATGAAAAAGTTCCGGCTGCAGAGTATGAAGCCTTGCTGAAGCAGTGCAGGAATGTATTCCTTTTTGATATTATCAGGATAAAAGAGGAAGAGGACATGTATGAGTACCAGATTGGCATTGATTTGGATGAAAGCAATACTTACTGGTTCCATATCAGCTGTAAAGGAACTCTTATGGAATGGGAAAGATTTAAAAACCGGGTTATGAATTAGTAACTCATAGGATTATTAAATAAAAACACATTCGTATGATTTGCCGATGTAGGAAATTGGGATAAAATTAAAATTAGTAGTTGAAAAAGCAATTTCTTTATGTTAGAATAAGCATTGTTTGACATTAGGAGGGTCATAAATGGGTACATTAAGATTGATATTAACAATTATATATATTCTCGACTGCGTTTTTCTTGCGGTCGTTGTATTAATGCAGGAAGGCAAGTCCGCAGGCTTGGGCTCTATCAGCGGAGCCGCTGAGAGCTACTGGGGCAAAAACAAGGGACGTTCCATGGAAGGGAAGCTGGTAACCATTACAAAGATATCGGCGATTCTGTTTCTGGTGTTATCCGCTGTTTTGAACATCAACAAGTTTTAACTGACAGGCACTCTTGCAAAGGAGTGCTTTTTTTATGCTTTGCCGTATAAAGGGAGAATTATGAAATCATTTGAGGAGAGAAAAAAATCGATAGTTGATCTGGTTTCCAGTGAATTCTACGTTCCCATGAAGGAAAAGGAACTGGCAATCATGATGCAGGTGGAGCCGGAGGACAGGCCTGTTTTTAAAAAGGCTTTGGAAGAACTGCTTTTGGAAAACCGTCTTCAGGTTACAAAAAGAGGGCGCTATGTGAAGCCGGAGGAAAAAACATACACAGGAACCTTTATCAGTAATGGAAAGGGTTTTGGATTTGTAGAAGTGGAAGGGCAAAAAGAGGATTATTATGTCCCCGAGACCAGAGTACACGGTGCTTTTCATCAGGACATTGTACAGATCATTCTTTTGCCGGGACAGAGAGGGAAGAGGCAGGAAGCGGAGATTGTCAAGATTATCAGCCATGGTATTGTGCAGGTAGTGGGAACCTTTGAAAAAAGCCAGAATTTCGGTTTTGTCATTCCCGATAACAGCAAAATAGCACAGGATATTTTCATTCCAAAGGAATCCACAAAGCATGCGGTAACCGGACACAAGGTAGTTGTGGAAATAACCGATTATGGAAAGGACGGCAAGAAACCGGATGGAAAAGTCGTTGAAATATTAGGACATGCCAATGATCCCGGCGTGGATATCCTATCTATTATAAAAGGCTTTGACCTGCCTATGGAATTTCCGGAAAAGGTATTAAACCAGGCAGAGCGGGTGGCTTCCCCCGTGTCCGAAGGGGACAGGGCCGGAAGAGAAGATTTCAGGGATGTGATGATGGTAACCATTGACGGAGAAGATGCCAAGGATTTGGATGATGCTGTCAGCCTGACTATAGAAAATGATTTATACCATTTAGGAGTGCACATTGCGGATGTAACCAATTATGTGCAGGAAAATTCCGCTCTGGACAGAGAGGCATTGAAACGGGGCACAAGCGTATATCTGGTGGACAGAGTCATTCCCATGCTTCCACATGCCCTTTCAAACGGTATCTGTTCTTTAAACGCAGGAGAGGACAGGCTTGCCTTAAGCTGTATTATGGATATTGATAAGGTGGGAGAAGTGGTGGATTACCGGATTGTGGAGTCCGTTATCCGTGTGGATAAACGGATGTCCTATACAGAGGTTGCCGCCATTTTGGAGGATGAAGATAAGGAACTATTGGAGAAATATAAGGAGCAGGTTCCCATGTTCAGACAGATGGCGGAGCTTGCGGGAATCTTAAGAAAGAAAAGACAGGCAAGGGGCTCCATAGATTTTGATTTTCAGGAGAGCAAGATGGTTCTGGATGAAGAGGGAGTTCCTGTGGATATTAAGCCCTATGACAGAAATACCGCCACAAGGCTTATAGAGGACTTTATGCTCATTGCAAATGAAACAGTTGCTGGGCACTTTTTCTGGCTGGAGATTCCTTTTGTCTATCGTACCCATGAGGCACCGGACCCTGAGAAAATCAAAAAACTGGGTCTGTTTGTCAACAATTTCGGATATTATTTAAAGGCTTCCAAAGATGAGATTCATCCTAAGGAGCTGCAAAAGCTTTTGGGAAAAATCGAAGGGACGGAGGAGGAAAACCTGATCAGCCGCCTTACCTTAAGAAGTATGAAGCAGGCCCGTTATACACCGGAGTGTACGGGACATTTCGGACTTGCATGCTCATATTACTGTCACTTTACGTCCCCCATCAGAAGATATCCTGATTTACAGATTCACAGAATCATCAAGGAATCTATCAGGGGCAGGCTGAATGAGGACAGAACCGCCCATTATAATGAGATTTTAAGCGGCGTTTGCAAGCAGGCGTCGGCTCTGGAAAGACGGGCTGAGGAAGCGGAACGGGAGACGGAGAAGAGGAAAAAAGCCCAGTACATGGCAGGAAAACTGGGAGAAGTTTTTGAAGGTGTTATTTCCGGCGTAACGGGCTGGGGCATTTATGTAGAGCTTCCCAATACGGTAGAAGGGCTTGTGCACATTTCCAAAATTCCCGGGGATTATTACATTTATGATGAAGCCGCCTATGAGATTTACGGGGAGACTACAGGGAGAACCTTTAAGCTGGGACAGAAAGTTTCGGTAAAGGTCAACGATGTGGACCTGTCTTTCGGCTCCATTGATTTTCTGCTGGAAGAAGATATATAACATAGGGAAATCACTTATTTCCCTGATGAAAAGAGAGGTGTGGGCCATGGCAAAGGAAGCCATGAAATTGGTTGCAGGCAATAAAAAAGCATATCATGATTACTTTATAGATGAAAAATATGAAGCGGGCATTGAACTTCACGGAACGGAAGTGAAGTCCCTGCGTATGGGCAAATGCAGCATTAAGGAGGCCTTTGTGCGTATTGAAAACGGAGAGGCTTTTGTCTACGGCATGAATATCAGCCCTTACGAAAAAGGCAATATTTTTAATAAA
>CAZZHJ010000030.1:0-14814 GCA_964653815.1 uncultured Lachnospiraceae bacterium | reverse complement strand
AGTGGGTCACTCAGGCCGATGTGGACGCCCTCAATGTTGCCCTCAAGGCCGCTAAGCGTCCTTAAATACACATTGAACCTTCTGGATGCAGCACTTCATCTCATCCAGGTCCTTTGACAACAGCACTCCGCCTTTATGCAGCAGACCGATGCTGTCACAAATATCCTCCAGTTCCCTTAGATTGTGGGATGCAATAATGGGCGTCAGTCCCCGCTCCCCCATTTCTTTTGCAAGGAGACTCTTAACCGCCTGACGCATAACCGGATCCAGCCCGTCAAATGTCTCATCACACAAGAGATACTCCGTCCTTGCAGCTAGTCCACAGATAATTGCCAGCTGCTTCTTCATTCCTTTGGAGTAGGTGCTGATTTTCCGTTTTGTCACCAGTCCAAACTGGTTTAACAATTGATAATATTCATCCCTGTTAAAGGTTTTGTATACCATGGAATAGTATTTTTCCATTTCCACCGCATTTGCATGAGCAAAAAAGTAAGGCTCATCTGCAATAAAAAATATTTTTTCCTTTGCTTCCGGATTATCATATACAGGAAGATCATCTATCAAGATTTCTCCCGAATCGGCCTGACTGACACCGCTTATCATACGAAGCAGGGTGGACTTTCCCGCACCGTTTGTCCCCAGCAGTCCGAATACCATACCTTCCTTCATTTCAAAATCAATTTGGTCCACTGCAACAAAATCGTCAAATTTCTTTGTTACACCCTTTATGGTAATCATTCCGGTCTTCCTCCTTTGCTTTTTCTTTTGTCCAGATGACTAGAAAGAACAGAAATATCTACACCCGATTCTTCCGCTTCTTTTATTATCGCATCCAGCTTTTGCAGGATTTCTTTTTCCTTCATATCCTTCAGCCCTAGATTGTCAGCCACAAAATTTCCTCTTCCCTTTACGGTATAAAGAAATCCCTGACGTTCCAATTCAGCATAGGCTTTCTGAATGGTATTTGGATTAATGGAAAGTTCCATTGCCAGAGCCCTTACCGATGGCATCTTTTCATTGGGCGCAATGGCGCCCCTGACTATGAGATTTTTATATTTACTAACGATTTGCTCATAGATTGGGGTCGCATCGGTATAATCAATCCAAATCATTTCTTTCTCTCCTTACAATAAAATACATCATATTAAAAACCGGCCACCATATGTATGCCGCCGATTTTTAAAATATTTTCCGTGTACTATCTGTGTTAGTACACTTAAAATAACATATTCCCTTTTCCTCTGTCAACTGTTTTTTCCAGAATATAAGATTTGGTGCTACTGATCAAAATAAGCGTCTATTCCGTCAGCCATTCCTTTCACCATTTTGTTCTGGTAATCTTCCGTCTGCATCAGCTGATCCTCGTTAGGATTGCTCATAAAGCCCATTTCCACAATGGTAACGGGAATGGTACACCAGTTAATCCCACTCATGGTATCTGTTTCCCAGACTCCTTTGCTGACGGCTCCTGTTTCTGAAAGCATACAGGAAAGTATTTTATCCGACAGTCTTCTGCTGTCAGAATAAATAGAAGCGCAGTAAGGGTTTGCTGCAGTAGGACAGATGGTCATTGTCCCGCTTGCTGCGGCATTTTCAGAACCGTTTGCGTGAACTCTCACTAAAATATCAGCTCCTGCATCCGCCGCCATAATTGCCCTTTCTGAATTACTGATATTGACATCATTGGTTTCCCGTATCATATAAACCTCATATCCCCTGTTCTGCAACTCCGCTTTAAGTTTCAGAGATACATCCAGCGTCAGCTGGTATTCAGGAATGCCCGTGGAAACGCCCCGAGTTCCTCCCGCCACCTTTGCCTTTGTTTCGGAAGCACCCGGTCCTACTGGCTCTTTTTCACTGTTTCCTTTGCTCTGGTGTCCAGGGTCAATTGCCACAAGGCGGCCAGTGCCTTTAGAGGATGTTTCTTCTTGTTCCGGTTCCTGCACTTCCTTCAATTCCTTTTCCTCTTCCGAAGGTTCCAGAACTGTTACGGTATCCTCGATCAGGTTTTCCGCCTCCTCTATTCCGTTTTCGGAAACCTTCAGTTCCTCGGTTATGCCGGAATCATCGACTCCGCTCCTCAACACCTCTGTCAAATATGCGCCTACAGCAAGATATGTGCCATTTTCCTGCACCACCGCATTGGTAGTATCCGGCGCTGTTTCAGAGTCCTTTTTGCCGCATCCTGCCATAAGCATCAGCAACACAAGAAAAATACACACTTTAAATCTTTTCTTTTTCATCGCACAGTTCTTCCCCTTTTTGATAATTAACAGTCTGATATACCATAAATAATGTCAGCCCCAGCATCATCAGGGACAGCACATAAATCGGTATGTTTTTAGGCTTGTCATAGTTATAATAATAACTGTAGGTAATAAAGGTAATCAATATATGTCCCACAGGCACCCAGAACAGCTTCAGGTGCAGTATGCCGATAATAATCGCCAACACTTCAATAAAATATCCGTATCTCTCATGCATCTGCGGCAGAAAATACAGAGCCAGCGCCCCCTGTGAATAGCAGATTAACAGTAAAAGCTCAGGCGTCAGCCTGGTATTCATAAGCTTGTAAATCAAAACAACCATAAACAGGAGAATGACACCCACCGCATATAAAATCCCGGCGCACCGATACCATTCAGACAGATTCAGTTCCCCAATAATGTAATAAATATTGGGATATTTCATGGAAAGCCTGTTTACGTCAATGTCCGTCTGGGCAAAATAAATGCCCGCAAGCTGACCTAAGGGCCTTCCCGCTATCCATGCCGGCAGAATACTCAAAAAGTAAATTGCCGGAATCCAGATAAAATCAACAGTTTTTATTTTTTTATACAGCCAGAGCAATAAGACAACCGGAAACCAGAACATCGCCTGCAGCTTAAAGGCAAAAGCGATTCCATAAAATATCATTGCCGGCCCGGAACGTTCCTTGACCAGAAACAAAACCGTCAGCAGCAGAAAAGAACAATACACCGCATCACACTGTCCCCACATGCTGCTGTTGGAAATGACAGTGGGCGCCATCCAGACAACGGAAAATGCTATCATGGCATAAGATTCCTTCCTGCGTATTTCATATACAACCATTCCCGCCGCCGCAGCAAGCACCAGGTCAAAGAATACAGAAATCAGCTTCATGGCTATGATACTCTTTGTCCCAAATTGTGCCGCAATCAAAAGCAGATACATGTAAGCCGGTGCATAATCATAAAAGCTCTCCGCCAGTGCACTAACGCCCTTTTTTCCTAATTCACCAAGCCACAATTCAAAATATTCCGTCCAATCCCTGGACACATACCAGATCAATTCTTTTCTGATCAACAAACCCAGAACTACAACCAGTCCCAGAGTCACCACATTCAACAAGCACTTTTTCTGCCCAATAATGCGAAGTTCATTATCCGGCATAAACTTTCCTTCTTTCCTCTCTTCAGTCTCTTATTCTTTCGTGCTGTTAGAAAGTTCTTTATTCTCCGTATATTGTGGTCTTTAAAAATTGTTTATTGGCCTCAAAATCCACTTGAAGCACAGCCATTCCGCGGATGTCTGCATTGGAATAGGTTCCCTCAACCGGAATGCACTGCTGCTCAATATCGTATCCTAATATTTTCCATGCATTTAAGGACAGATTGAAGCATTCACCCTGTTCTAAATTCGTTGTAAGATTGGGGAAAAGCCCTTCTGAAAGTTCTCCTCCGTTGGTCAGAACCGTTCCGGGAAGTTTCCCGATAACAGCCGTCAGAACCTTCCGCTGTCTTTCCGTTCTGCCAAAATCCGTACCGATATAACGGTTTCTGGTAAAGGCAAGAGCCTGGGGACCGTTCAAATGAATCATTCCGCTTAATGAAGGGTCCAGGAAATCTGTTGCAAGGTCTTTTCCTTCCAGCTGGTTATATTCCATAAGATATGCGTTTACCCATTTTACCTCGTCATTGGTCAGTTCCAGGTCGATTCCCCCTACTGCATCCACCAGATTGGCAAAGGCCTGGAAATTCACAAGGGCATACCGGTGTACCGGAATATCAAAGTTCAACTCTATGGTCTCCATCAAAAGCTCCGGTCCGCCATAAGAATATGCTGCATTCAGCCTGTTTCCGTCATGACCGGGGATTTCCACATACATATCCCTGAGCAGGGAAGTCATGGTAATGGTCTTTGTCTTATCACTGATAGAAACCAGTATCATGGCGTCGGACCTTCCGTCATCTCCTGCCAGACGGGAATCATTTCCGATCAGAAGCACATTGATGACTCCGTCCTCCTTCATGGGCTCGGAAGTAAAAGCTTCCACTTCCTGATAATTCATCTTTTTGTATACGCTGCCAACCAGCAGATACAATCCAAAAATACCAATAACAAGCAGAGCCGCAATGACCATTAATACCTTTACGCCTCTGTTCTTTTTTCTTTTATCCTGTTTTTTATTTTTTCCTTTTGCAGAACCCGTTTTTTTGCTTTTAACCGGTTCCTGCCTTCTTTTTCTTGTATTTTCCTGCCTTCTTTTTTCTGCAGGTTCCTGTTTTTTCCTCTGAGACATTTCTCTCTGACCGCTTTCCTTTGTATGATTTCTCCTGTCAGAAGCCGTTCCTGCCAGCGACAGGTCCGGTTCCTTCTTTTCCCTTCCGTAAGCAAGGGACAAATCAGGCTCTGCCCGTCTTTTTGCCCGGGATAAATCCGGCTCGGTCGATACATTGGCCAGAGATAAATCTAACTCGTCAGATGTTTGGGTCAGAGATAAATCCAGTTCCTTGGGCTTTTGGCGGACCGTTCCCTGCTGGTACAATTCCTGCTCCAAAAACTCCTCTAAACCTTTCCGGATTTCTTCTCCTTCCAGCTTATTCTTATCCATAATTGCATATCCTCTCTTCTGTTTCCAAGTTTAATCACAACACTTTTACACTAACACACGTACATGGAAAACAAATTTGTCATATACAATTTATCTGATATGAAAAAAATTTTACCATCTTTCTTATGCTTATGCAAGTCAACCCCCTCGCGGCATGCGACAGAAATATCGCCTATGGGAACACGGTCTATTCGCTTTCCTCCCATCCCTTGCAGACATTTACCCAGCCTGCAGAAACCGCATATTTTTCCAGTTCTTCCATATTCAATTCAATGGCGCTGTTGCTGCTGCCTGCTGCGGGAAATACAGTCTCAAACCGCCTTAAGGACTCGTCCAGATAAACGGTTACATCGGGCTTTATTCCAAAGGGGCATACGCCGCCGGGTGCATGTCCGATGAGGGATTCCACCTGGTCAAAGGGAATCATTTTGGCTTTTGCATGAAACTGTTCTTTATATTTTTTGTTGTCTATCTTAGCTTCCCCGCTTACTACAATAATAATCGGTTTGTCTTCCAAAATTAGAGAAAGGCTTTTGGCTATGCGCTGGGGTTCGCAGCCTACGGCAACTGCGGCAAGTTCAACGGTGGCGCTGGATTCTTCAAATTCCATGATGCGGTCTGCTATTTCAAATTGGCTGAAATAGCTCTTTACTGCTTCTATTGACATTGTGTGTTCCTCCTGGTTGTATTACGTCAGTTGTGATTTTTGGGAGTGGGTAGGTTGTAAAAAAGTTACTGCTTTGGACACGCTTTCGCTCCGTTAAAAACGTAACGGTACTAAGGATTTTGCCTGCGCGAGCTTGGCAAAATCCAAGTGCCGACGTTTTTAAAAGGGTCCGTCAGCAGTAATCTTTTTTACAACCTACCCACTCCCAAAAATCACAACTGACGGCACTGTTGGTTTTATATTAATGCTTGTTGCAATATTTAGCCATAGTTTTTTATAATTCTTTAGATAATTTTAACATATTTTGGAATCGTGGGTCGTCTTTTAAAAAATTCATCTCTTCATCGTTTTCCAAGGCATGTAGTAAGCCGGGCAGCATGCGTTTTACTGGGAAACTTCCGCCCTCGTTTGACTGAATATGGGAATATAGAGGCGAATCGGAGGGGGTCCATTCTTCTTCCATGGATGAGATTATTTTTTCCAGTTGTTCTATACATGCTTCTTTGTTTTTGGTTGCTGCATAGAATTGGAATTCGGGCAGGAGGACTGTGTATTGGGATAATTCAAATCGTTTGGCGGTTTCCCGGCATAGATTGGCAAGGTGTTTGGCTTTTTTTGTGTCGTTTGCTTTGATTGACAGTTCCATTAGGGATAGCAGTCTGGCATATACATTGTTTATGTCTGTAAGCAGGTGTCTTTCCATGATTTCTGCTGCAGCTTCATCTTTGCCTTGGGCTTTTAACAGGTTTGCCTGCATTTGTTTTTTGTCAAAGGTAATTTCAGGGAAGCTGTCTAAGAGTTCCTGGGCTCTGTCGTATTCCTGGCGTTGGATGTATTTGGAGATTAGGGCTGTAGATGCATAGCCTCGTATCTCCAGGTCTTCACTTTCCAGGGCACGTCTGTATAGTTCTTCGATTTCTGCCATGTAAAGTTCTTTATCTGCGGCTGCGCCAAGGATAAATGAGCCTTCCATAAAAAGCGCCGCCTGGCAGATGAAAGAATGGCAGTTGGGATAAGCTCTGATTTCTTCCATCAGCATTTTGTATCCCGCTTCAAATCCTTCCTTATTGACCAGTTTGGCAGCCCGGTTTAAAATCTGTGCTTCCTGGTCCTTTGTCATTTCCTCCTCAAAGGCAAGAAGGGTGTTTAAGTCCGTTTCCAAAAGCCTTGCCAGGGGCGAAAGCAGCATGATATCGGGATAGCTTTTTCCTGTCTCCCATTTATTGACTGCCGGTGTGGATACTCCCAGATATTCCGCTATCTGCTCCTGGGTAAACCCCAGTTCTTTTCTCCTGTCCCGTAATACTTTGCTCAATGCCATAATTCGTTTCTCCTTTTTGTTTTTATTTCAAAAGGCCTTTTGCTGGTTTTATTATAGCCTTCAAAGTTCATCCTTACAATTGAGCAAAAATAAATTTATGCGAAATTTTTTTAACTGTTAGTTAAATCGCTGGTTAAACAAAATAGCAGAATTGTCGCTTTATGATTTTTTCTACAGGTGTTTTCCTATGCCCCTGAGTCTAAAAGCATAAAACAGCAATTCTGCCATAAGACTATAAAATTTTCTTTAATAAATCCGCCGGCTAAGGTTTAGCCTTTGGAATCAAAACGGTTTAATAATGCTGCTGTATAGGCATTTCCATTGGATGTATACTGGTTGGATATACTTTCCAGATTGGCCGCCGCATTATCTGCCACTCTGCCTGCTACAAAGGAAACCCTTGAAGTAAATTTCCCTGCGCTTCCAAAAGCCTTTTCCAAATCGTCCACTCCGGCTGCGGCAAGCTTTTCTTCATCAATCTCAAGCGTACCATCCTTGGATGTGCTGATTCCGATTTTCTTGAATGCTTCGGTATTTTCCTTTGCCGCACTTTTCAAGGTTTCCAGATAAAGCCGGCTCATGGCGCCCGTCTCTTTCCCAAGGGTCTGTACCATGTCATTATAAGCGCTTACCATATCCTTAACGCTCTTTAACAGCTCTTTATTGTCGCCGCTTTCCCTTGCCTTGTCAAAAATATTATTTTCCTTGTCAAGAAATGCTTCCGCTTTTTCTGCCAGCCCTTCCGCCTGCTTTTCTGTCTTCTCAAAGTTGCTTTTCTGCAGTCTGCCGGATACGGCGTTCTGCTTACTGTTCCCCTTATTGGAAATGGCGCTTAGCAGATCGTTTCCGTTACTTCCCTGATTGATATAGTTGAGCAGAGATTTATCATGAATGGGGAGTCCTGCTTTTCTCGCTGATTCATTTAACATTTGTGTGGTAACTCTCATTACATAAACCTCCTTAAATTCTGCAACAGGCTCATATTATAGATTCCCGTGGGATAAGTTCCCAAGCCACCGCCTATTCTGTCCAGGCGATGCTGCTGTAAAGCGATAAGCTCCTGTGCCTTTAAATAAGAATCTATGGATTCTGAGCGTTTCTGCCAGAAGCCTTTTCTTGCCTCCGCTTCAAAGAGGCTCTTTCCTGGACCGTTATCCATGGACCAGCTCTGTCCTCTGTATTCCTCTTTTGTAGCCCCGAAGTTATGTATAACATAACGTCCGCCGTTAAATCCCGCCCATGGGTCATTGTAGGTAAAATCCTTACCCAGGGTGTCTAATACCCATGCCTCATATTCCGGGTCGCTCTTCATGGCTTCAAAGCCTTCCTCCGTTATATTGACGGATACGGAATTCAATGCCTGGGAAGAACTTACCGGCAGCGCATTGATTTTTCCCTTGATATAATTTTTATACTGCTTCATAGTCATGTTTTTGGTAGAAACCTTATTGAGATTTGATACGTTTCCGCTGCTGTTGGTTTTTCCCGCCGTATTTGCCCCTGTTACTGAAGATGTCTTATTGGAGCTTGTGGTTTGTGAAGCGGATACGGTATTCAATGTTTTCCTGAAGTCTCCAAAACGGAACCTGTTTTCATCAAATCCCTTTTTCCCAGTTAAAGCCCTTGCCGTTTTGGAATCATTTTTTATATGTCCCGGCTGAAGGGTCTGAAGGTACTTCTCATAAGCTCTTGTTGTGGCGCTTAAAAACATTCCATCCATATTTTTTCTCCTTCCTCTCTCTATGATAGATTTATCATTGAACATGTTTCGGTACGATGTCCTGAAGCATGATTTTTGTCGTAAAATACCCGTCTTCTACGGAAAATTCTATTCTTCCGAAATACTTCTCCACACATTTTTTCATGTTCCGGATGCCGATTCCATGGGTTTCGGGTTCTTCCTTAGTGCTTAGGAAACCGCCTTCCGCATTTCGGTATAGCCTTCCGTCAAAGCCGTTTTCAATTTCAATAAAAAACAAATTCCGTTTTTCATAAGAACGCAGGCGTATCTTCTTCCTGTCCTCTTCTGTGTCTTTTAACCTGACGCAGGCTTCCACGGCGTTATCCAAGGCATTATTTAATAAAATACAAATATCAAAGACCGGAAAGTCCTTATTCCCCGGAAACCGAAAATCACATTGGAAAACAATCTTTTCTTTCTGGCATTCCCTGAAAATCCTTCCGATTACCACATCCGTTACAGGATTCCCGCTGTGGACAGGGTAGTCCAGCCCATCCAATGCCTCATTCATCTGCATCAGATATTTGTGGGCTTCGCTGCGGGCCCGGGTATCCTTTTCCCCCGAATCCTCCTTTAGTAGTATCTCCATGGCATAGATGTTATTTTTCATGTCATGGCGCATTCCCCGGATTCCGTCATAAAGGTTTTCCATATCCTTTACATACTGGGCCATTTCCTCTATCTGGTTTTCATAGATTACCAGACGGCTTTTTTCTTCATGTCGCCTGACCAGTTGGGCAAATGCCTTGATACTGACCAGAATCAGCCCCAGCAATAACAGTGTCAGCAGAATGACCAGAATGCGTGCCCCCGGATAATCTTCAAAAAGGAAGCGGATTTCCGTTTCGCTTTGTGAATACAGAATTCCCCGCAAAAAGATGCAGAAGATAAATCCTGTAATGCTGGGAAAAGCCAGAAATAACAATTCCGCCTTGGAATATTTCTTTTCCATGCCTTCCGCAGTGCTGCAATACCATCTGACCACCAGATAAAGCAGAATGCAGCTGCCGGCAGACACCAGAATATTCCAGAAAAGCTCTGTCACATGGAGCCATGCTTCTAACTGCTGCAAGGTTACCTTCCCCTCCAACGCCTTATCCACAAGACCGTCAGACATGCGCCCCAAGAGAGGAACGCACAGGGAATACCATGAAAATCGTGTCAGCTCCAGTATGGTATAAAAATTGGTCACCAGATAACCCTTTACGGATTTCTTTCCCTCGAACAGCCACAGGGAGAAACAAAAAGTAACAAAAGCACATAAAATAATGTTTATGACCGATTTTATGCTCTGATCAGCCATCATGCTTTCCCCGTACAAAAGCCTTTTTAAAAAGCGGGTTTCAGATAGCAGATATTGCGTAACAACGCATTGTATACATAAAATGTATTTTCTCGTTCTTTCAAAGGATTTTTTAAAAGGAAGCCATACCCGGAAAATCTTTAAAAGCAAAAGAGCGCGAACCGTATATTCTCCCAGGCTGAATACCGTATAAATGACGTCTTTCATCTTTCCTCTTCCACCATATATTTCATATATGCCTGCACAAAATCAGAATACTTCTGTCTGGACAACAGGATGATATCACCGTTTACAAGCTCTATCTGTCTGCTGTCGTACTGCTTTACCTTATCCAGAGATACCAGATATCCCCTGTGGCATCTGAAAAAGCTGTTTCCCAGCTGTTTCTCCAGATGTTCCATCTTTTCATAATAGGAAATATCCCCTTCCTTTGTATGAAGCACAATCTTTCTGGCAATGTTTTCTGCATAATAGATATCATTGCTTTTGACTGTACGGAAGCCCTCCAGCGTTTTTACGGTAAAGCCTGCACTTTTCTTCCCGTTTCTCGCTTCAATTTCTCCCAATGCCCGTTCTAAAACTTCATAAAATTTATTTTCATCCACAGGCTTTAGCAGATAATGAAACGCCCCTACATCAAAGGCATCAAATACATAGTCCTTTAAAGCCGTGACAAAAATCAAAATAGCATTCGATACTTCCCGGAGCCTGGCCGCAGCCTCCATTCCGTTCATACCGCCCATTCCGATATCCATAATGACAATATCCGGTTTTTCTTCCGAGATTAAAAGCTCTTCTCCGCCGGAAAACTCCAATATCTGAACAGGATTTTCGCATTTATCTGTAAATGAACGAATCATCTTCACAAGATGTTTTCTGATTTTTTCATCGTCATCGCAAACCGCTATGGTCATCTTATCACTCCCTGTTGCTACTATTATTTCGTCATTTAAACAAAAAAAATCAAGCCGGATGTAACCAACCGACTTGATTTTGTAATGAACGCTTACCAAAGTATTTCAGACCTTAAACGATGCCACAGTCTCATTGAGCAGCTCGCTCAACTGTGACAATTCTTCCATCTGCATAAGCACCGCCTTAGAGTTTTCATTGGAATTTTCCGCTGACAGCTTCATCTCCTGCATATACTCTGTGATTCCCGCTACCAGCTCTGCAATTGCCAGAATGGAATCATTAATGCCTGCGATGCCTGCACTCATTTCCTTTGACGACTCTCCCAGATTACCGGAAATATTACTGTAGAAAACAGCATCCTGTTCATACATCCCGGCAATTTCCGTCATTCCCTTATAATCTTCCATAACCTTCCCGTTCATAAATTCCAGAAGCTTTTGGGAACTTTCGGAAAGGAAAAACACATTCTCTACCACTCCTTCTGTTACCTGGCGGATTTTATCCACCGCATTCTTGGAATGGTCAGCCAGCTGACGGATTTCCTCTGCAACAACGGCAAAGCCTTTTCCTGCCTCACCTGCCCTTGCCGCTTCTATGCTGGCATTTAACGCCAAGAGATTCGTCTGGGAACTGATAGAAAGAATCTCTGCCGTCAGTGTATCTATCTCCTGTACTTTCTGACTGTCCGTAATTGCTTTTTCCAGTTCTTCCTTGGTCTCCTGGTACAGATTAACCGCTTCCCTGCCGGATGCCTCGGAATTCCGGTACTGCTTCTCAGCCCGCGCCATAATGTCGCCGGACTGCTCTGCGGCTTCTCCCGCTTTTCTTGCCACCTCTTCTACCGACACGCACAACTCCTGTCCAGTAGCTTTTATCTTTTCCGCCAGTTCCTTTGCAGCGGTAGTCTGTTTTAACACCCTGTCCGTAGAATCGGCAATGCCGGAAATATCCCTGTTCAACACATTCATCTTAGCGGAGGTTCCTTCCGCAATGGTACTGATGCTTCCCGCCTCTTGCTTTGTATTTAAAATAATGTTCCTAATCTGTTGTTTTACCTCTGTGGTAGCTGTTTTAATCTGCTCTGTCTCATCCTTGTATTCACTGGGAATCGTCTTCTCAACAACTACATTCTCGGAAAAATCGCCGGAAGCAAACTGCTTCAGCATCTGAACCGGTTCCAGGGTCTTGCCGATAAGCCTTGCCATAACCGTTGCCACCACTGCAATAATAAGCAGTGCAATGACCACTGCCACTCCAATCATGGCAATCAGGGAATTTGTCACATTGGCGGTAGGAACCACTACTCCCATACTCCAATTGCTGCCTGAAATCTCTGCCGTGGCAAAATAACATTTGCTGCCGTCATAATCCTTAAGCTTTATGACCTGCTCTTCCTGTCCGGTCAGCAGTCCTTCCAATCCCGGCATAATATCCGTAACAGCAACCGCCGTTTCCTCCGTCGGCTCATATTCCTTATTTTTATGGGCTATATACTGTCCTGAGCTGTCAGCCAGAAATCCATAGACCCCCTCTGCAAAATCAATGCTTGCCGTCAGGTCCGTTACCGTTCCAAGCGTCACATCCAGTCCGATTACCGCATTCAGCTCCCCATCTATATAAACAGGCGCTGCAATGGTAGTACACATCTGATTTGTCAGCACATCCCAGTAGGGGTCCGTTACAATTACCGTACCTGCCGCTGCCGCCTGTTGATACCAGCCTCTCTGAACCGGGTCATAACCCTCCGGTATTTCTGCCTCTCTGTTGGACTGTATAAATGCACTGTCCTTTGTGCCACAATACAGGTTTAAGAGTTCGCTCCTGCCCGATGCATAAGTATCCATAACGGACTGTATAAAATCCTCATCAATATTTCCTGCCGCTTCGATGCAGTTTGCCGCCCCGTCCGCAAGCATTTTTTCATTTTCAATCCAGGTATTGATTTCTTCCGCATACCTGTCTGCGTAAATCTGTAACGCCTCTGTCTGATCCTGAACCATGCGTTTTCCCGCCACAATCACGATACCCGCTGTGGTAAGCAGAATACTGGCTATAACCATACAAATTACACTGACTGTCAATTTTCCCTTTATGGTTCTCCCCATGATGTTGCACCTCACTTTTGTAGTTTTGAACAGGCTGCCATTTTGTGCAGCGCAGTCCGTTTCCATTAAACCACAAAGATGATTTTTAAATAATATTTAAGGAATACATTGCAGTTTTTTTAGCATAATTTGCAGGTAATTGTCGTTCTTTGAACGCCGGTTTGAACCCCGGCATGAAATGTGGTCAGGCTTGTGACAGCATAGAAGGAAAAGAACCCTGTGGGGAAAATATTTTTTGTTTTTCATAATGGGACAGTAAATTTAGGTTTTTCTAACAGTCTGCGGGGAGGGTGTCGGTAGTGTACGGGTCGCCGTCAAAGCGGCATCCGCGCCGCGTGACGGCTGAATTGCCATCCATGGCAATTCCCCCTGGACTTTGGGGCAGACTGTAAGAAAAATCATAAATTTACAGTAAAAATTATGAAAAACAAAAAATATTTTCTCCACAGGGTTCTTTCCCTTCTATGCCGTCACAAGCCTGACCACACTTCATGCCTCAAACCCGCAACTCCGCATAAAGAAAGCTTCTATCTTTCTGTTCTTAAAATTTCCATATAGTTTCTTTTATATTTTGAATTTATTGCAAAATGCTTTAAAAAAACGCTCTCATCCTGTAAAGGACTGCTGCCGTTTCCGATTCCGCTTAAAATCATCAAAGCCTTTGTATGCTTCTTGCTTCCCAATCCTTCTATTCCCTGTATCAGCTTTTCCCGCAGTTCTTCCAATTTTCCGTTATCGAATATTCTGCAATAAAGGAATCCTTTGGGCGGAACGGCATCTTCATCCGTAATCTTCACACTGCTCTGATTTCCCTCATGATGATTCTGTGCAGCCGTGGCATTCCATACGCCGTTATAAGTAATTCCTCCGTCCAGCGTAAACTTCGTGTTACGCTCCACAGCCCCATAATCTATATGCTCTGCCCCGTATTCGTCAGCCAGCTCATCCGCCGTCTCACGGAACAATTCCTGCATTTCCTCACACTGCCAGTAATAATCCGCATTATAATATACATAATTTGATGCAGAAGTCTGGCTGTCCCTTAAAAGTTCCCCCGCCTCATTTGTATTCAGATTATTAGCCGCCCTGGTATTTGCCCTGCTGAAATACTCATAAAGCTCCGAAAGCGCCTGTTCCGCCTTTCTTTGCTGATAGACGCTGTTTGTATCGGAAGGTTTTCCTATGGCATAATAACAATACTCCTTAAAAATTTCCTTTACCTCATCCCTGCCAAGCTTTCCCGCATAATAATCCTTCATAACATCTGCCGTTTCATAAAACATCTTGTTATGGCTAAAACAAGGAATCGGCTTCATCTGTGTCTTTATTTTCTCATAAGTCTCACATCCCACAGGAATCGTTTCACAGGACATTGAAATTTCCACGCAGTCCCTTGCATAATGTACAGTTTCCTGTCCCTTTCCATCCTTATAAGAATAATCCCGTATCTCAATATCCCTTTTTGTGGCGTCTGTTCCCGCATCATATTTTACATCAGTTACCGCTGCTATCATCCCCGTCCACGTCCCTCTCTACATTATATTTACACAGGAAATTGTGAAGCTTCAAAAGAGCAGTCTATAAATCCTTAATACATTTCCACAATCGCCCACATATTTATAACTGATATCGGAAGACTCTTCAAAAAAGTTACCCCAAATGTAACCAACAGCGCCTTTTATGCCACGAAATCCCACCCCTCAAAAATCTCCCAAATTCTCCCACAGGTATGCGAGCAGGAGTCTGGCGCAGCGTAGGCGGAAAATGGCGCAGGGGAGGGGGAAATGTTTTTTGTTTTTCATAATATTACAGTAAATTTATGATTTTTCTTACAGTCTGCCCCGAAGACCAGGGGGAATTGCCACGGATGGCAATTCAGCCGTCACGCGGCACGGATGCCGCTTTGA
>CAZZHJ010000029.1:0-15197 GCA_964653815.1 uncultured Lachnospiraceae bacterium | reverse complement strand
GCCCGGTAACTTGTGTTTTTACCGGGAAAATGATATAATTCACTTGTTCTGTGGGAATTATATCGGGTTTTCCCGGTATGATCCTGTCCGCCTCTGGTACGCCAATATCAGGGGCGGTTTAGTATTTGACAGAGCTAAGTATATTGGTTATAATATGCTTAACAAGAGAGCTGACAGCTAGATGTGTCCTAGCCGCTTCGGTTTTCGGGTTACTATCTAAATATTAAAATAGTCGTCCTACTCTCGCAAAGACAAGGGCGACTATTTTTTGTCTCTATGATTTATAATTGTGACTATTAAGCCAGCAACGGCTACAATCAGCATTAATTCCTCATATGTACTCAAAATGTCCCACCGCCTTTCTATGTTGCAAGTAAGCGGCATCACTTCGCCCCGTCAGCTCTCCGGGTAAGCATATTATGTTGTCAAGGTAGTTGTCATTTATTATGAGTAATTACATCAAATATGGATAATATCTGTTGAGATAAAGTAAATGCATTCTTATATTCGTTGCAATTTGTTTTAGTAGGTTTTGTTATCAAGGGAATCATAATGCATGGATTAGAAAAGTCGTTGAGTGTTACTTTGATATATAGAGATTCAACTTTTCTTTTCTGAGTACGTTTGGCAGTTATTCCGCCAGCGACAGCTCCAAAACCACCAAATACTGCACCGCCTATAAGTGCTTGACCAACTCCCCCGCTGGTTACAAGGCTATTATCTTCAATTAATTCATAACTGATTAAATCATCGAAAGAATAGTAATTTTTATTTCCTACCTTTGGTTTTCCGAGTCCGAGCGCTTTTTCGGCAGCAACAGACATTCCCATCGTGCTGACTGCCATCATTCCTTTAAAAGTAGCGCCCACAAGTCCTGTTTTCTTTTTGGTTGGAATTGCACCATAAATTTGAAATAGTCGGTTTTTTTCGTCGATTTGTATCGGACCCACTTTTTTACTTGCCCTAAATGTAGCAAGGATAGCAGTTTCTGAAATCTTAGATTCAGAGGGAAGATTTTGAAAAGGCATTGCGGAAGTGGGGCATCCACAATTTGGGCATGAAGGGGCTTTATCTGATATTTCTTTCCCGCATTCGGGACAAATGATAAGTGCCATAGTTATATCTCCTTTATTCTATAATTTTACAGTTTCTTGAATGAATTAAAGTATTCATTTTAATTCAAGCACGGTTAAGCGCGGCTCAAAATAGATAATATAATTATTGATATGGGCAAAAATACCATATTTTTGTTTATATGTATCTATTGTTTCTAGTAGAAAGGGCTCTGTTACGTTTAGATATTCTGCAATTTCATACAAGGATTTACAGTTGGCTTTATAAGCTGAAATTAACCCAGATAAGCCCACCAATTTATTATAAGCGTATATTCTACCCTTTGCTTCCTGCTTAATACTGATAATATCATTTCCTAAAATATCTCCGTATGCAGTGTAGTGATGGCCAAGTTCTTCTGCTAGAATACATTTCTTTTCGGTATCAGTTTCTAAGGATGTATTTAGAGCAATAGTTCCATCGCAATACAAGCCTTTTATTTTTTCGTTTTTGAAAGGATGTATTACAATATTTACATTGTTTTTATATGCTTCATTCTCGAGTTGTTCCAGTTCTGTCATATATGTCATCCACCTTTTAATACACATGATTATGTCAAAAATATAGTCCGATAAAACGGTCAAAATAGATACCATCTTATAATAAGTTTATTTTCTTTTATTTTTTACAAACTTGGCAAATTGCTTAATCTCTTCTAACTCTTCTTCTGTAAATTCATCTCCATCAAAGTGGGCTGCAATGGTTTGAGGCTCTTCTGATATATTGTCATCTGCTAAAAAATCAAGCGAACAATTGAAAAAAGAACAAAGTTTTTTGAGCGTTGACAGCTTAGCGTTTTCGGAACCCTTTTTATAGAACCCGTCTATTGTTGTATAGGGAATACCGGACTCTCTTGCTAACTCAGCTTTGTTAATATTTCTTTCTTTCATAAGTAAATCTAATTTATCTGTAAGCCCCATATCTGTTACCTCCGTTGTAATTCGATTGTACTACTTAAAAATTATAATGTAAACAAAAAATTACCTTACAGAGTAAAAAAATTACTTTTTAGGGTTGACAATTACGATGCGGGGTATATAATGGTAGTAAATTTACGACACAGGGTAATACCGAAAGGAGATGAAATAGTGTTTAGAAATTTAGAAGCGGAAATGGCTCGCAATAAATTAAATATCAAATCCTTATCAGAAAAAACTGGCATTAAATATGAAAGTCTAAAAAATAAAATGTCAGGGTCAACTGAATTTAAAAGGAATGAAATGATATCAATTAGAAAAGAATTCCCCGATTGCAGTCTCGAGTACCTATTTCAAACGGATGAGTAAAAGGAAGGAGGTAAAAAGATGTTGGGATTAATTAAAACAGCCATTATTTGTATAACAGTCATAGCCTGCTTATGGATTTTGATGAATGGCAGCAGTGGAAAAAAGGGAGAAAAGTAAAAATGGGCAAGAAAAAACCGCAAAGGGAGTAATCCTTCACGGTTCTATCTCTAAATTTGTTTACCCAAAAGGCCTGCAATCTATGCCCTTTATGCCTAACAAGATGCCATCTTCTCTCGGTCTATAGATCATAGTATTACTCACTATGTATCTTCGGTCTACTGCCACTTAGGCTGTTTTAGATCAGCCAAATGTCCGCCCATAAGCTGGCAGTTTTTAGATTATCTGTTTTTTTAAATCTGAAATTTGGGAACAGGGCAAAATCAAAAGTTTGGTCAACAGTACCAACTCCTTTCTTGCCCATTTGGGGTTGAATCAAGATTAACATGGAGCGCATGTAAATTGCAACAAGAAAAAGAAGGTGTGAAATGCCAAGAGTATCAATAAACAAAAAGAAATATAAAGTAAGTGATTTGAGCAAATGGATAGTAGGGAAAATGTATGAACTGAACATGACTCAATCTGACCTTTCAGAAATGCTTGGTATTACACAACCGGCGGTTTCGAACAGGTTGAAAAAGGGACTGTTCAGTTATGCAGACATGCTGATTTTACTGAAAGAACTACAAGCAACAGATGAAGAGATTTTAAGGTTTATGAAAATATAAGGAGGCTAAAGTGAGAAAAGCGAAAGAAATCATATTGTCAATAAGCATAGTAGTCTTTGCCATGCTGGCCGGAGCTGCCTGTTATCATCAGGTCTTAGCGGCGGACAAGCCCATTGTGGAAGTTGCACCGGTGCAACAGCTGATGGAGGTTACTGCATATTGTTACGGTACCACCAGATGTGACAGCGGGGTGGTAAGAATCGGGACCTGTGCCGGTAAGAAAGACTGGTATGGGAAGGTGGCTGCCATCTATCTGGACGATAACGGAACTCCGGGAGAATTTTTAGGCTACTTTGAAATCCTCGACACCGGCGGAGATGAACGTATCCAGAACGGGACAGTGTTGGACATTTATATACCAGACCATGATGCCTGCATTGAGTTTGGCCGGCAGAAGGTCATTGTATCGATTATTGACGGGGAAGGATGAAAAGAAGATGAAGAAATACTACATAGGCTGTGGGGACATGCCCCTGACAGAATCAAATGCAGTAAGGAAATGTGAAAGCATCGATGATGCCGCAAAGGAATTAAAGGAGATCAGGCGTGAGATTCTTTCCGGAAATCATGATAAAGAATACTTCCCAGAGTGTGATCCAATGGAAGTGACAGCTGACATGATGAAAGAATTGCGACGGATAGAAGCAGAACGGTACTTTGCTTATTTCATTGATTTCACATTATCCGGCGCCGTTAGAGCGGCAAGAAAGATATAGGAGGAAATCTAATGGGAACAGTAATTGTAGTAAACCGCTCCACTTTAACGGATGCTGCAGCAGTATCCAGAGTGGGATTATACCTGGCAGACGAAAAGGACCTGGCAGAAGTAGATGGCATACATATCAAACAAATAAAGGCTTCCGGCTACGGGGAAAAACGGAAATTCCTTGTGACGGAATAACAAATAGGAAGACGGGAAGGAGAAGAGAACAATGTCAGACAGAAAGCCAACAGACAGGGATAGAGCAGCAATAGAAAAGCAGGTGGCATGGCTGGTCACAAACTACATCCTGGACGGTCAGAAGATGAAGGAAGCGCAGAACCGAATAGCGGAGGCGGTAGGCCCCATGAAAGCCATTGAAGCCAATGTCTGGATATTCATCATGGAAAACTTTGTGGAGACCCTGAAACAAACAAGCGGGTATGCTCCACCGGTCGTATCGCTTCTCAAAGAGGCATACAGGGTAAACAGCACGGTATACAGCGGAACAACGGAAGAATGCCGGGATATGGCGGACAGGCTCTTTCACGGGGATAAACTGGATGAATGAAAAGGGAAACAAGAATTATAGTCCCCATCCTGAGGAAGCGTGGAGCTGGGCACCGGCCATCATTCCATATCCAATAGAGAGGATGGAACAGAAGAACGGGGACACCTGGTATTACTTCCGGGACGAAAACGGGGACCTTTTCTACACCACAGCAAAAGACATGAAATTTGCTGCAAAGATGGAAGCGGCAGCCAAAAGAATACAAGAAAAAAGGCGCTGAGGACGAAACCCCAGCACCGGCACCCGAAGGTACACTAACAACCTAAAAACAGTATACCACAGGGTGCCGGGAAAGTCAACAAAAATAAGGGTTCCGGCGCCCTTTTAGCACATCCTCAATATATTAAAGTTAGGAAGAAACTATGGCATACTGGAAAGATTGTTATACATTTAAAAATTCGATTGAATATGAATACAAATATGCAGGTAATTATGGAGCCAAAGGGGAGAAAAGGGCACCTAAGGAGAAGCCCACACCGGATCAGATTAAAAAGCAAAACCAAAAAAACAAGGAAATCCGGATGAGGAGGATACTGAAGGCAAACTTTGCGGAAGATGACCTGTGGGTAACATTCAAATACCCGAAGGGAAAAAGAAAGACTCTTTGGGAACTTATAAAGGATGTGACCGGGTTCCATAACCAGATGAGGTATGCCAGAAAAAAGACCGGCCAGCCGTACAAATGGGTAAGCCGCCTGGAAATTGGAAAAAAGGGAGGCATTCATGCCCACATGGTCATAAACCGTATAGAGGGAGAGGAGACAGCCAGGCTGATAAAAGAGAAATGGAAAAAGCATGGCAGTGTGCATTTTGAATACCTCTATGAAAAGGGTGGATTTGAAGCTCTGGCGGAATACATAGTAAAACCTCCGCCGGAGGAAATGGAAGGACAGCTTTCCATATTCAGCCAGGAAGAGCAGAAGCTGCTTGTGAAATATTCATGCTCAAGGAACCTGATCCGCCCGAAGCCAAAGAGGAAGCATTATTCCCACTGGACAGTGCGGAAGCTTCTGCTGGAAGGTCCAAAGCCCACATCAGGATACTACATTGATAAAAACAGCATCGTGGCCGGAGTGAACAAGTATACAGGCATGTCATACCTCAGGTACATGGAGGTACGGATAAAGCCAATAAAAAGAGAAGAGTGGGAAGGTGGATAGGCGTGTTTAAGGCAAATATTTATACCATGACTGATATAAAAGGCCCCCGCCGGCGAGATGGGTTCTATCTGTATGAAATAGAAGTTCCTACCGAAAAAGGCCCTGCCACAAGGGGCATCTATCCCAAAGAGATAAAGGATGCCACGGAGAACCGTGCTGAGCTTACAGTTCTGGTGGAAGCATTGAAAAGACTCAATCAGAGCTGCGAACTGGATATATATACGGAATCTTCCCATATTGCTTCTGCCCTGGAAGAGGGATGGCTTGAAGAATGGCGGAACAATGGATGGAAGAATGCAAAAGGCAAGGAGATATCCAACAGGGATTTATGGCAGGAAACGGCGGAATTACTTAATGGGAGCATATATCGGCTGCATGTGGGGGAATATCATTCCCGTACCAGGTGGATGCAATTTGAATTGGAAAAGAAACAGAAAGAAAGGAGTAATGAGAAACCAGATGGAAAATAAAGACAGTGCGAAGAAAGCACACAGGGACAGGATGGTAACGGATACCGTATACCAGACGATAATCATGACCAGACCATCGGAAAAGGCACTGGAAAGATTCAGAAGAAAACCCTATGGAGGGCTGTTTGAAGGAGGAAAAGAAAATGTTTGATAAATTCGGGGAATTTGATTCCCATACAGAACTGAACGAAGCGGCAGCAGGCCAGCTGGAGCAGGAAGACTATGAAGCCCTGTTTGAGCTTGCGGCGGAAAATGGAATAGACAAGGAAGATGCACAGGATTACATCGATGGAGTTGCGGACGAGCTTGCCACGCCGCTCATGGCAGCATTCGGGAAGCTGCATATTGAAGAGGCGGAACTGAAACCCTATGAGATCATGGAGGACTGGCTTTCCTACATACGCATAAGATGCAAGGAAGATAAGGAAATGGCGGCCGCTGTCAGAAAGAAAGGAAAAAGCCTGAAGGGCTGCATCGGAGCACTGCTGGAATGGTCCTTCAAAAACCAGCACGACATAGACAAAGATATCCTGAAGGCAGCAGGCGTAAATGCCGGCAGATGCACCCTCGGCATACCGGGAATAGGCAGGGCGAAGAAAATCATTACAGAATACTACTTAGGAGGGAAGGTGTCAAAATGAAAAAGAAACTGTTTGAGAACCTTCCGACTCGTCTGGAAAGTGATGCCCGCATTGGAAAAGAAGAATACCTGCTGGATGCCTTTACCCATGAAAAGTATCTGGTCATGGATTTTTATGGAAGCGATAACGGCGTCCGGGTTCACATGTGGCGAACAGTCATGAACCACAGGGAATTCGCCAACTACGACATCAGGACAAAAATATGGAACAGCAAAATGTTGGAGAGCCAAATAAAAGAATACAGCCACTGGAACTGGGCAGATCCTTTGTGCCAGCATGGTATGAAAGTATTCTATATGGAAAAGGAAACCGAGGAATGCATAAATAACTATATTGACCAGGCAGGAGGATATGTATACAGAGAAGTTGAGAGTACTGTCAGAAGCATGCAGAATGCTATAAATGCAGACAATAGGGAGACGGCGGCAGAGAAACGTTTTATAAGAATTCAGAATAAAATGAACCGTCTGTCTGCCCCGCCAAAGGATATCCGTCGCTTTATCATGGATAAGACCTATAAAAATGACCATATCCTGTACTTTGGAAAAAACGGCGCTTTCTGTACCAGATGCGGAAGGAGTGTGGAGCTAAAGAACAGGCCGGAACATAACATATCTGGTACATGCCCTGCCTGCAGAAGAAAAATCATATATAAAAATACCCGGTACATGAAAGAGCATGAGGAAGAAAAAGAACTTCTGTATATCCAGCGTGACGGGGACGAAATCATCATGAGGTATTTCAAGTGTTCCTTGCTGTCCATAGAAGGGAAAAAGGAAGACCTTGCCTATACGGAAGCCGTCAGGACCTATCACAAAAATGATCTGGGATGGTATGAGAAAAGGTATATCAATTACTATGATTCCATGATAAGAAAAAACTACTGGCTTGATACAATGCCCAGGACAATAGGATATGGAAATAATTGCAGTCTGTATACCGGGAATATGGAAGAACTGGAAGAGATTGTAGATAAGACATGGTTGAAAATCCTGTCAGCGTGGGCGTCAACGGGAGAAGGGATGCCTTTGAAGCATATTCTTATCGGAAGCCGTAACCTAGTGCAGACGTGTGAAAGACTTTATAATGCGGGGCTAAAAAAACTTGCGGCGGAATATGCCCGGAGCAGCTGGAATTTTGACATGGAAGGCGACGGAATAGAACTGAAAAAAATGTTGAAAATCTCAAAGCCCATGATGCAGCATCTGAGAGAAAAAAACGGTGGGAAAAAGATATTGGAAATTCTCCAGGATGCATACAAAGACAACAGAGGACTGAATGATAGAGAAATATTTGAACTTGCGGATGCAGGAATAAAAGTGCAGGAGATGGCAGCAGTTAGCAGAAAAAATAAAATCATAAAAACCCTGCATTATCTGAAAAAGACTATCGGATATAAAAATCTGTATACCACTTTTACTCATTACAGGGATTATCTGGGGATGGCAAACAGCATGGGCTATGACATGGATAACGGTGTCCGGCTTTACCCGAAGAACTTAAAAGACGCCCATAATAAAGCTGCAACAGAATTTTATCAGGGAGAGACTGATAAGAAAAAGAAGGATGCAATCAAAAAGTATCCCTGGATCAGCGTCATAAAAAAAGAACTGGACGACACATACGGATATCGGGACAGCCAATACGAGATCATGGCGCCACACACAGCAGGCGACATCATAGAAGAAGGGCGGGTGTTGCATCACTGTGTAGGATCAGATACTTATTTGCAAAAGCACAATACAGGTAAAAGCTTCATCTTGTTTATGAGAAAAGCGACAGAACCGGACACTCCTTATTATACACTTGAAATAGAGCCGGAAACAGACAGGATTATCCAGTATTACGGATGCAACGACAAAAAGCCGGACAAAAAAGAAGTGGATGCAGCCCTAAAGAAATGGAAGGAAGCAGTAAAACGGAGAAAGAAGAAACTGCAAAAGGCAGTAGGTTAAAGAAGGAGGAACAGGATGGAAGGAATCACTACATACCAAAGTTACAGTGAATATAAGGCAGAACTTGACACAGAACTGCAGAAAAGTGCAGAAGGGTTTGTGCGTATCGGTTATCTCTTAAAGCTGGCAAGGGACACGGACGTTTTGAAAGAATCCGGTTATGCCAGTGTAAATGAGTTTGCCCAGGCAGAGTACAACATAGACAAGAGCATGGTTTCCAGGTTTATCGGCATCAACGACCGGTTTTCGGAAGGCGGGAATTCCCCGCAGCTGAAAGAGCATTACAGGAGTTTCGGCTATGCCAAGCTGGCCATCATGCTACAGCTGCCAGATAGCATCAATGAGGAATTATCCCCTGCATACAGCAAATCCGAGATACAGGCCGTAAAAGAAGAATATGATGCAGAAATGAAAAAGACAGACCTTGAGGTTTTGATGGAGGAGAAGACGGAAGGGCAGCAGGACATGGGAGACAACCTGTCAAAAGCGGTATGGCAGCTTGGGCGTGATGAACCGGAGCTGTATAAAGACATCTTTGCTGCAGTAGTAAAAGCAGAAGGTGGTTATAAGGCACTGAGGGAAGCTATTGCGCCGGCAGGGGAAGGAATCTATAGTGTCAGGATACCAGGTACAGGCCGCTTGCTGCTTTCGGTAAAAGAAACAGACAACGTAACCCTTACAAATATAAGGACAGAGGAAAAGGAAGGATATACATGGGAGTCATTGCACAGGGCAGTATGCGGGATTGTCAGTCTGGATTCGGGGAGTCCTGAAGAATCGTGGGAAAAGGTATATGGAGAGCCTTTCCCTGTAAAAAAAGAATCTGAAAAACCCGCTGTTGCACCGGTGCAACCAAAAAAGGAGGATAAGAAGCCTGCCCAGAAGAAAAAGCCAAAGGTTATAAAGGCAAAAACAGAGGAAAAGCCTGTAAATACTCAATCGGAAGAGGAAATCCAGAAGCCGGAGGAGATAGCAAAAGAAGCGGAAGCCTCTTCCTTTGAAAGCGTTCCGGAAACAGAATCTACAGAGAATGAAACAAAAACCATAGAAAACGTAACGGAAATCGCTGAAATAGTTACAGAGACACCCATGGACGGGGCGGAACAGAGTAAAAGCGTAAGGGGAAAATCTTCCCTGAAACCACATATGACGCTGGAAAAATTTCAAATCCGCCGGCAAGAGTATGTAGACGATATCATGTTCGTAATTGCTGAGGCAAAGGAATATATGGAAAATGATACCTGCATTATGGCGAAAACTGAAATGGAAAAAGGCATAGCCCTGATAGATAAATTGTTTAAGCTGGAACAGGAAAATGTACAGTATATGGTCGAACTGAAAAAGAAAGAGGAAGATGAAGTGGACAAGGAGGATGATGAAGATGCAGATGAGTAATGAAGAAATCGTAAGAAGCTACAGGGATGCCAAAAACAAGGCAAAGCAGTTAGGAATCCTGGCAGAATTGAATGCCTGTGACACCCAGAAGATCAAGGACATTCTGATAGGCAGCGGAATGGACTACAGGCGGCTTCCCAGGGGAGAAAGAGAGAAAAAAGCCGAAGTTCAGACAGCAGAAGTTAAGCCAGTAAAGGAAAATAAGCCGGTAAAGGAAAAAAAGGCAGCAGTTAAGGAAAAGCCTGTAAATACTCAATGCGACAATGTAGAACCTGTGAAGAAAGAAGAGCCTGAAAACCCTAAAATCTATGTTCCTGAAATCGTAAAGCAGGCAGTCACGGAAAAGATGATACAGGTACAGGAGAGCATGGACAAAAATGTAGCGGACTTATCAGAGCTTTCCGCATTCTTAAAACAATATTCTTAGGAGGGATTAGATGGTAGACATGATAGGAACATGCATTTACTGCGGGCAGACAAGAATGGTAAAGGTCCCGCTGGATGCAGATGAAAATGATATAAACAGGGAGGCGACCATGCGATGCAGCTGTGAAGGCGCCGTCAGGTATCAGGAAGTAGAAACAAATATCAATGTTGCCCAGCAGTTTATTGAAAAGGAACTGGCTGCTCCGGATCAGGTTAAGGAAGTGTTAAAGATTCTATCTGATATGGTGGGCCGTGACCAGATAGACAAAGCAGTTATCAAACTTGGTAAAACCACATACACGGTAAAGGAATCAAAGTACAAGGTGGATGTGGAAAAGAAAGTAGTTGAAACAACGGGTATTGTTTTGTGAGAAGTGTATTCATACAACCGGAAGGGCAGTGTTTCCTGTGTAACATGTTAGGAACAGATGCCTGGTATGACTATCTGGAGGAGCATCACATCTTTGAAGGTACTGCCAACCGGAAGAAATCGGAAAAATACGGGTTAAAGGTAAAGCTGTGTACATACCATCACCGTGGGAACATCAACGGCAGCAGGGCAGCAGTCCACAGCAACCGGGAATATGCCGACATGCTCCACCGGATAGGACAGGCAAAGTTTGAAGAGACACACACTAGGGAAGAGTTCCGGCGGGAGTTTGGGAAGTCGTGGCTGTAGAATGGGTAATTTAGGAATGAGACAGGGAGACCGTTTAAAGTGGTCTCCACCAGCCCTTCCATGATGCATTTTGTTGAAAAAATAAATCAAGTCACAAATCTTATTTTTTGTAGATTGCATAAAACAGAGCCTCCTTTCTTAGTCTTATAAGAAGTATGATAGGTGAAAATTATTTTTTGAGGTTTAAGAATGAAAGCAGTGTTAAAGTATCCTGGGGCAAAAAACAGAATAGCAAATTGGATATGCTCATATATCCCTAAACATGATGTTTATGTGGAGCCGTTTGCGGGAAGCCTTGCCGTTCTCTTTAATAAACCAAGATGTCATATTGAAACTGTAAATGATCTTCATGGAGAAGTGGTAAATTTTTTTGAAGTGCTTAGAGACAGTCCGGAAAAACTGATATATCTGATTGAAAATACTCCATATAGTCGGGAGGAATATTATAAGGCATATCAGGAATCAACAGATAAGATTGAAAGAGCAAGAAGATTCTGCGTAAGATGCTGGCAGGGGTTAGGATGTTCAAATCTTTATAAGAATGGATTTAAAAGCGGACAGCAAACAAAGTCTCCTAATCCTGCAAAGGCATGGGCGAATCTCCCGGAAATAATGAGGATAGCTTCAGAACGATTAAAGGGTGTTCAGATAGAGTGCTTACCGGCCTTGGAACTAATAAGCAGATATGATACGGAAGATGTATTCATGTACGTTGACCCACCATATTTACATGGAACCAGAAAAAATTATCTGTATAAGTACGAGATGGAAGATTGTGAGCATGAGGACCTTCTAAAAATGTTAGTAGGACATCCGGGGAAGATTCTTCTATCAGGATATGAAAATGAAATGTACAACGAGTATCTTTCTGATTGGAATAAAGCATACAAAAGCACAAGGGCGGAAGGTGGTCTGGCCAGAACGGAAGTGTTGTGGATGAATTACACACCACAGATACAGATGAATATGAAAGATTTCATGGAAATGGAGGATTGATACTATGTATGGATATGTAGCAGGGTACTCAGAAACGGACATGATAAATTACTGCCCCCAATGCGGGGAAGAAAAATTTGAAGTATTTACAGATGGGACATGCAAGTGTGAAGAATGTGGATTAAGGTTTGGTGTTGTTGAATTAGAAGATTGAAACTGCCATAAAGCAGCAGGAGAGGAGAATGACAATGGAAAGAATGATAAGAAATGAATATGTACACAACAAAAGATTACGTGACTATGTTGACAGATATGCCAAGAGTCATGAAATATCAGCAAATGAGGCGTTGGATCATGAGCTGGTGAGGCAGGCGTTTCTGATGTATACGGATGTTTAAAGGAGGGAAAGGAAACTATGGAGAGATTGACAACAAATAAGGAAGGATCTGAAATGAGCATGGTTGAACTGGCACACAATTCATGCTATGCAAAGGAAAATAAAGTAAGATACAGGGATTATGACACGGATATAGATGCAAGAGAATTAACAATAAAGCTGCTTGATGAATTTGTAAATATTCCAAATGAATTCACTTGTGATGAAGATTTCGATAGCTTTATTGTAGACGCTATGCAGTATGGAATACACAACATTCTTGGACTAATCGCAATATTCTATCGGAATTTATGGGCAATGTCCGATTTGAGAGAACGGCTGGAAGAATACGAGGACTTAGGGATTACCCCTGATCAGATTAAAGAGATTGATAAGCTGTATACCGAAAAATGCAAACAGATTTCAGATATGAGCAGGTACATAGTGGAAAAGCTGGATGATGCGAAGCCGGCATATAACAGAATCCTTGACAGTCTGGAAGAGAACAAAATGCAGGTGGGTCAGATAAGCGGACTTAACAAAGCAATTAAAATTGTCAGGGAGTGCATGGAGAATATGGACCAGGTGGAATATCGTAACGTATGTGAACCTGAGTATTTAGGAGAAAATAGTGGCATTGGATGCCGGAGTGGAATGTGCCAGTGTGGAACTGTCGTAAGGAGTTATGAAAATTTCTGTATGAACTGTGGTGTGAAATTAGAATGGGAAGGAGTGCACGGATGAGCAGAGAAATCTTATCTAGAGGAAAACGGACTGATAACGGAGAATGGGTTGCGGGATATAAAGTACTTGACGCAGAAAAAGAATATATAATCTGCACAGTTGAAACAGACTGTACAGATGGCGAAAATACGGATTTTTATGATAAGGAATGGTATGAGGTATTATCCGAAACTGTTGGTCAGTACACAGGTCAGGGAGATAAATACGGCTGGAATATTTGTGAAGAGGACTTTGTAAGAATTGATAATGAATGGATTGGAAGAGTGGTATGGAGTCAGACAGAATCAGCTTTTATTGTATTTCCAAATGATGATATTGAACATGAAAAATATTGCCTGGGATATTATGTGTATGAGCATGATGTTGAGGTTATTGGTAACATTTTCGACAATCCCGAATTGCTGGAAGGAGGGGAAAGTAATTGAGATTAATTGATGCAGATCAATGGGTTGAAGAACTGAAAGACAGCCAGGAAGAACATAATGGCTGTAACCAATGGCTTATAAATGAAATAGAAAACCGTCCCAAAGTTTACACCGAAGATGATGAGGACAGAACTGTGCGGATAGTATTCTCCCATGAGCATTGGGGAAGCACCCATAGGTGCCCTTCGTGTGGGGCACTGGCAAACGTCTATAACACATATTGTCCTGGATGTGGGAAATTAATTTTGTGGAAAGACCCTGAAGAAAGAGCGGATGTAAGCAATCATGCATGGTTCATGTTGCTTCAGGAGCAGGAGAAGGCAAAAGCATTGAATCAAAAAGAATTGTCAGAAATGCTATATAAAAAGCTATGTAGGCTTCAGGAATATGAGAATACCGGCTTAACACCAGATAAAGTAATGGAACTGAAAGCGCAGCAGGAGATGGAGGTGTCAAAGTAAATGGGTAGATTAACCTGGGAAAAACCAAATGGAGAATGGGGAATAAATGGACACAGTATCAAAGAGGTACCGAGAAATCTGTATGGTTTCTTCTGCAAGCTCCACGAATATGAGAAAAGCGGTCTGGAACCGAATGAGGTCATGGATTTAAGAGAACAGCAGAAAAGCGGTGGCTGGATTCCATGCAGTGAGCGGATGCCCAAACCGGAGGAAGAGGTACTTATATTAACTAAAGATGACACAGTAACAACTGCTATGTATGAAGATGGAACAATTTATGAGTCAGACAGCAGCTGGTTCTGGTATGATTGTGACTTTGAATATGATAGGGATGCAGAGGAATACATTATTCCTGAAGGATGGTGGGAATACAAGCACTTTAATTCTGATGACGAAAATAATCATGCAGTAGACGAAGAGGTTGTAGCATGGCAGCCGATACCGAAACATAAAAGCTAAATCCCTTTCACACAAGTAAATGATACGGTAATCGGATGGGGAGTAAAGGATAATCCATCAGCAAAAATAGATAAAGGAAAGAGGAGGAATCAACTTGGACAAAACAATATTAGAAGAATACATAGATGCCTGTGAACTGGTTCGGGAGACTGAAAAAGACATACAAAGGCTTGAAAAAAAGAAAAAAACCATAGTACAGGACAAAGTAAAAGGTTCTATGCCGGAATTTCCTTATGTAGAAACCAACTTCCACCTTGAAGGTACTTTGTTGTATGCAAAAGCGGATAATGATGCTTTACTCCATGAAGAAAAGTTGCTGACAGAAAGAAAACAGAATGCTGAGCAGAAAAAGCATGAAGTAGAGGCATTCATGAATACCATTCCGGCAAGGATGCAGCGGATTATCCGATTCAAATACTTTGAAGGGCTGTCATGGGAGCAGACGGCACAGCAGATGGGGAGGAAGGCTACAGCGGACAGTATAAGAAAAGAATTTGTGAGATTTTTTGAAGAAATTTAAACTTTGTCCGTTTTGTCCGCAATGTCCGTTTTTAAAATGTTATAGTGTAAAATACCAAAGCCAGTTGAAAAAAATTTCAAAAATAACAGAGATTTACCATATATGGTATTTATTTCTGTTATTTTTAAAGTTATAATACTATCTATTACTATTTG
>CAZZHJ010000028.1:0-15665 GCA_964653815.1 uncultured Lachnospiraceae bacterium | reverse complement strand
GCCCTCATAGTGGCAAGTAAAGGAATTGCATTTGGACTGCTGGGAAGCGCTTTTGTGGGACCGGTGGTGGTCATGGTGGTAATTACGACAATCATTACCCCTATCTTGCTTAAAGTTGTCTACAGGAGCGGAGCGGTTGAGGCTGTTGAAGCAAGCGAAGATATTACAGGATACTATGATGAACTTGCAAATGTACGTAGAGAGCATCAGTCGTAAGGAAATGTCCATGATGCTGCTTGCATTGAATAGAAATGTAGAATAGTATATTGAATAAGCCCCGATATGTTTCTTGGTTACAGGGAGCATATCGGGTTTTTTACTTTTATATTTTTGATTTTAAGAATAGGACATTAGTATAATGATGAGATTTTGGAATCAGAAAGAGCATTTCAGTGCTCCAAAAATCAGTAAAGAATACGGGGAGATTCTGGACAAAGCAATAGAGCAGGCGGAAAAGAGAGATTTGTCTGTATTGAAAACGGTTTATTGTACTTTTGCTACAGGTGACACCGACAGAATACGCCGTGCAGGAGCATGTATCAGGATGGCATTACAGGATTTGTCTATACTTCAAATGATAAGGCTGGATGAACAGTTCAGATGGTGCACTTCGTTGGAATGGGGCATAGATTGGAGAAAAATTTCTTTGAAGAGTATAAGAAATGAATTTGCTAATGAAAACGATTATGTTTATGCTTTGATTCTGGGGAGTTTTCACCCGAACGGCTATTATAGGGAGCAGTGTATGAAAGATATGGCAGAATTTGAAGTCACTCTGCCTTATTTGCTATTGAGACTTAATGACTGGGTAATGCCGGTGCGGAAAGCCGCAGCCGGATATTGTTTGAATAAAGTGCCCAAGGCTTGTTTGGAAGAGATTGCAAAAAGCAGTATTGTTTTTGAAAAACTTCAGAGGTCCAGCAGATGCGAGAATAATGATTTGAATGCCATAGAAGAAAGCATTCGAAAGAGAATATATTGCCTGCATCCGGAAATAAATCCTGACAGTCTGGTAAAATATGATTTTCATACAAGGAAAGCGTTTTATAAGATTCTGATTGCAAATGAAGATTTAAGCTTTGAACTTTTAAACCGGATTTTGGACAGAGAGCCTCACGGGAATTGTAAAATTCTTTTAATTAATACGTTGATTTCCCGGAAGGAGTGTACAGCTGACTGCCTTGATCGGTATTTGGAAAATAAGGCGGCATGTGTGCGAAGAAAAGTTTTGGAGCACAAATACGAAATCCTTCATGATACATGGAATGGATTGGAAGTAAAACTTCTGGATGAAAGCCGTGGTGTCCGAGAATACACAGCTTTTATTATACGCAGGCATACAGATATAAATATTCGTGATTTTTATGTCAAACATTTGAGGGATTCCCATCCGGAAACGGCTATTGCCGGTCTGGGAGAATGCGGAAACAAAGATGACTGGACTCTTTTGCTCCCCTTTTTAAAGCGTTCGGAAAAATCTATTTTAAAAGTAGTTCTTCGTGCCCTGGGGAATTTTTCGGAATTTGACGCCAGTGAACTGCTTTGGAGTTATTTAGAAAAAGAAGAGATTGTTATTGTAAAGACTGCTTATCAAGTCATTCTTAAAAGAGAATACTATTATGGTGCAAAGAAGATCTATGAGGCACTGGAGAAAAATCCGGGTACGGCATCAGAGAAATATTACTTACGTCTTCTTATGAGAGAAAAGTCATGGGATCGGCTTCCATATGTGATTTCCTTGTATGCAAGGGGACTTTTTCCGGAAGAAGAGAGGCAGCTGGCAGCAGCAATTGAACGTCGTTATATGTATGAAAAGGTTCCTCATGCTGCCATTGAAAAAGTCGTGCAGGCATTGGAGCAATATCGCCTTTTTATGCCAAAACAAATGATTGAGAGGTCGGAATTTGACTTAAAGCTCATTGCACCAAATATCAATCAAAAATTATGATTGAAAAAGATGTGCGATAGTACTTGACTTGCAGGTCTACTGGTAGTAGACTATACCCAGAAGGTCTATTTTAGATAGACCATATGAAATAACCCCAAATTATATAGCAGCAAAGGACTGTATTTAGAGAATAATTCAGGCAATTATGAGGAAGGAGTAAAAAATGGCGGAGTATCGTTTAGCTGAAAGTGAATCAAAGTTTGCGGATATTATATGGGAGGAAGCCCCCATTAATTCCACGGAGCTTGTGAGAAAATGTGAGGAAATTTTAGGCTGGAAAAAATCCACTACCTACACGGTGCTAAAGAAGCTGTGCAGCAGGGGGATTTTTGAAAACAAGGATGCAATGGTAACCTGTCTCATTTCCAAAAAAGAATTTTACGGCGGGAAAAGCCGTCAGTTTGTGGAGGATACTTTCGGAGGTTCCCTTCCTGCGTTTTTAACGGCATTTATGGGGAAAAAGAAATTGACGGATGAGCAGATTGAGGAAATGAAAGAATTGATTGAAAGTTATCGCAGTTAAGTATGGAAAGAAGGGAAGAAAATGGAGCAGTTATTTATCCGTATTTTATATATGAGTATGACCGCAGGATATTGTGCGCTGATTGTAATAGCCTTGAGGTTTCTTATGCACAGGCTTCCAAAGATTTATTCTTATGGACTGTGGCTGGTGGTGTTTCTGCGGTTTCTATGTCCGGTATTTCCTGAAAGCAGTTATAGTCTGGTAAAATTTGAGCCTCAGGAAATTTGGCAGGATGTTTCCTACGACTTACAGATGCCGGTTGGAGAGACTGGGACAACAAATATCAAGGAAACACCTTCCCAGAAAGCGGGGCTAGAAAATATTCAAAGCGGAGATGTTCAGGACGGAAATGTCCCCATGGAAGGGACTGGGAATACCGGAGTACAGAAAGTGAAACAGGTGTCATGGGTAAAAGTGGCCGGTTTTATCTGGATGTCGGGCACTATGGTATTGATTTTCTATAGCTTCTGGTCAGCTCTTATGTTGAAAAAGCAGTTAGCGGGGGCGAAATGCCAGGGAGAAAATATTTACGAAGCAGATAATCTGAGAACTCCTTTTGTACTGGGCGTGATAAAGCCATGCATTTATCTTCCATCAGCTCTTGACCAGAAGGAAAGAGAAGTTGTTCTTGTCCATGAGAAAATACACATAAGGAGAAAAGACTATCTGATAAAAAGTGCAGCATTTCTGATTGCGTCTGTTCATTGGTTCAATCCTCTGGCATGGATTTCCTATTATCTGATGTGCAAGGATATGGAAATGTCCTGTGATGAAAATTTTGTTGAAAAAATGGGACAGGAGGTTAAAAAAGATTATTCCACGTCCCTACTGTCTCTTGCATCGGGAAGGAAAATGGAAGGAGCCAGATTGACAGCATTCGGAGAAGGGAATGTCAGAAAAAGAATTGTCCGTGTACTGGGGTACAAAAGGCCTTCTATGAAAGCGGGCGTAGTGGGGATCGTTGTGTTGGTAATAGCCATGGTGGGCCTTCTGTTCAACTCTGTTAAAGTATCGGCAGAGCAGAATGCGGTGGGGGATATTCTCACCGAATCAGGAAACGCTGGGGCGGTGTCATATATACAGAATTCATCGGAACAGTATCAGGAAATTATAGAAGATGCCAAGGGATTGTTTGCAGGAAAGGAAGAAACCGCACATCTTTCGGAACAGCCTTATCCGACAGATTATCAGGAACCGGTTGTGCACTTATACGTGCCGGATTTTTATATAGAGAACGGCTATACGGATTTAAATCAGATGACGGAGGAAGAAGCCTCCTGTCTGGCACAGAAAGCCCTGTATAATCTGTATGAAACAACGGGGACAAAGATTGAAGAATGTTACTATTTTTATACTGTCTTTGGGGACTTTCATTTTGGACTGACGCCGGAGGATTTGGAACACAGCCGGGTTTTTTATTCCAGAAGCTTTGGAAGTGATGAGAGAGAAGATTTTGTGTCAATTCCATCCATGTATCTGGCAAATGCCAGAAGCGTCTGGTACTCAACGGTTTACCAGTATAAGCTGCCTGCGGGATTTGAAACCATGAGTGATAGAGATAAAGCGGTCTGGTTTGTAACCAATTCTTCTTTATACAACGGACAGGAAGTGGCGGACTGCAGCCAGCCATATTCTTATGTCAGCAGTACATGGCGTGTCTATATGGCGGATGGTACGGCATATGAAATTGACCTGGATAATATAACGGATTCTTTCGGGAATCTGACAGGTCCTTATCCGGACTCGAATATCCAGCATTAATTCTGGAAAAAATTTGAGATATAGAAAGAGGAGACGATAAAATGAAAAAATTAAAAAAACAGTGCTGTCTGTTGGTGTTGGTCTGTGCTTTGTCTGCGACCTGTCTGTTGAACGGATGTGCAAAAAAGGATGATGGTATAGGACAGGATGTGAATGGGGCAGGCGATGAACAAGGTGTGGCTGAAGTGGATATGGAAGAGGAATGGAAGGAGATGCTTAACCAGGAGATAGATTTGGAAGAATGGAAAGGCAAGCCTGAGTCGGCGGAGGAATTTAATGTAAGGCCTTTAAGCGATGAGGAAACTGCGGAATTTACAAAATTCGTAACAGAGGCTGACGGATACGGAAACTATGGCTTTTTGCTGTCTGTCTATGATTCGCCGGAAAAAATCAATCTGGAGGAAGTTTTTTATACCGGAGCCGGAATAAAGCCGGAACCTTTAAGTGAGGAAGAGGAAAAGGCTTATTTAAAGGCTGCGGGATATGAGGAAATATATACGGATTTGACAAAGCTTACAACTGCCCAGATCAATGAGTTTCTGTTAAGAAGAACCGGTTTGTCTTATGAGCAGATGGCAAATCCGCTGCCGTGGGTCTATCTGCCGGAGTATGATGCCTATTATCATGAGGCGGGAGATACCAATTATACACCCTATACCTGTATTGGAGGAAGAGTAGAGGATGGAAAACGCTTTATACTCCGGTTCAGACGGGATGAAATGATGGAGGGCGCCTACCATGAAATAGATACGGAAACAGTCCTTGAAAAAACAGAAGAGGGCTATCGTTTTATTTCCAACCGTTTGATGACAGAGGTGGGATTGATAAAAGACCAGACCTTTCAAGCAAACGTGGCGGATTTTGGAGAGGTAACCATAGCGGCATACGAACCGGACACGGAAAAAGACCTTTATGCGGATGTGACATTTGTAATGTTAAAGGATGGTCAGATTATCACTTATCTATCGGGAATGGAAGAGGATAATATACGGTATGCGACATTTAACAAAGTAGAATGTGTTTCTTTCCCGGATTATAACCGTGACGGTTATACAGATATGATAGCCATTTGCAACTACTTTCCTTACGGTGAGGCAGAGTATAAGGAAGCACGGATTTACACAGGTAATGAATGGGGGTTCTTTTATCTGGAAAAAGAATTAAGTGAAGAAACCAACAGCGCCGTTGCCGAGCTCAGCATTGAAAGTGTTCTGGGCTTTCTGGGTTATGACAGATAAAATTTCCTCTCTTCTCAAAATCTCACAAACATGGTATAGTTAGCTATAATTCCATATTTGTGATAACGATGTTTGCAGGCGCTTTCCTCAAACATTGTTATCAAGTGAGAGCGTGGAAAAGGAGAGATTATTATGAAGAAAAAGTTTGTATTATGGCTGGCTTTTCTGATGCTTTTTCTGGCAGCCGGCTGTACAAATGAAACACATGATATTGATGCACCGGGAGCAGAGGCAGGACCGGCAGGAGGGGAAACCCAGGAAGAAACTGCAGAGCCGGTAAAGGTTTTAATTTATAGCGGAAATGCTGCGGCAGATGGCTTTGAGCAAAAAGAAGTAGAAATCCAGGGTCTGACGCCCCAGAATTTAATCAGTGAACTGGCGGTGTTGAATGTAGTATCCATTAATACGGAAGTAAACTCTTTTGAGCAGAATGGAAAATCCCTGAAACTGGATTTGTCAAAGGGCTTTTCCCAGTATGTCAATATGATGGGGACTAGTGGAGAATTCATTGTAATGGGCGGACTGGTCAATACATTCTTAACTGCCTATGATGCAGATGAAATCTTGATCACGGTCGAGGGGAAAACCCTGGAAACCAGCCATGCATCCTATGAAAATCCTTTGGGATTTTTCGAGTTTGATACAGAGCAGGAGGTGGAACCGGCACAGGAAGCGGTAAATGCGGAACCCTTGAAATACAGGCTGACGGATGCAACGGATTGGAGAAAAGAGAGCAGTGTTTATTATCCCCAGTTTGTAGACATGTCCGATAAGAACATTCAGGACCAGTGGAACGAGGCTATTAAGGAAATCGTAAAAATAGTAACGGAGGAGGCAACAGAGGCTGACCCTTATACTCTGGATTATGAGATTGCTACCTGCAATACCGAGTTTGTATCTTTTGTTTTCAGAAGGGATATGGGAGAGCAAGGAAAGGATACATTTGCAATCAGCTTTGATATGGTAAACAGGAAATGCGTCCGTTTAAGCGACTGGGGAGATGCCATGGATGAAGCGGCCAATAATCTTGCAACGGGAGGCTACTATAAAATTATCAGCAAGGATATGGACAGGGAATCCTTCGATGAATTCATGAAAAGAATGGAGCCTTCGGCGGATGATTATAAAGAACAATTCAACCTATATGATTTTGATTTGGAGAACCTTGAAAATGAACCTTACGGTTTCAGCTATGTAAAGGATGATGTGCTGGTACTTGTTATGTATATTCCGGGAGCGGTAATCGGCGATCACGCAGGTGTGAGAGCTACGGTGGAAATCGATACAGGTATAGAGGTCAGATAGGAAGGAGTGTGCAGTTTAAAATGGCACAGGTTAGCGAGACAGAACAACTGATTTTTGACATTGCACAGGTGGAATGGGAATTATTTCAAAATGTACAGAATACAGGAGGAAGGGCATCCTGTCAGAATGATCCGGATACTTTCTTTAAAATGCGTATGAGTCAGTGGATGGTTTATTCCAAAGAAACACTGGAAAGCTATATGGAGGATTTGGAAAGCTCTATCAGGCAGGGACGCAATCTTATTTTTGAAAAGTACGGTTTTATGATGGAAACTACTTATCCTGAAGAATTTGAAGAAATCAAAGAGCATTTACCAAAGGTTTCGTCCGAAACGGAAAAAATGATTGATGAAATGGCGGATATCCATGTGAAATGGGATAAGGAGGTATACGAGAAATACCCCCATATCCGCGAAAACGGCAGAGTATTCCGGAGCAGTGAGGACAGTGTATATAACGGATCTTCTTCAGAAAGCTACTTAAGAGGAGAGTATAAGACCTATTCTCCTAAAACGGTGGAACTGATTTATAAGCAGGTAAAGCAGGCAGAGGAAAAGGGTGAAAACCTTTTGGAAAGAATCATCGAAAACGAAGTGAAATTTTACGGTTATGAGTCTTTAGAAGATGCGGAGAAGAAAAATCTAAATTAACGACAAGTTTGATTAAAAATTCAGTGCTGGTGCATAAATAATAGAGAAAAGAATGAGAGGTAAGCATGTGCAAACCTCTCATTAGTTTTTAATCGATAAATGTACTGAATGAAACCGGTACAATCACCTATCAATTGACACCCCAACCCCCAATGTATATACTCATAAACACAGGAAAAAATAAAAGCCAAATCCAAAAAAATTTCTCACCTAATGTCACTTTTTAGCATCCCCAGGTGTATTACTATAAAGGCGGTGACCCCCATTGGAAATAGAAGAGATATTTCAGGAATTCGGAAACATGCTCTACCGCGTTGGCGTAGTCATGCTGCGAAGCCGGCACGATGCGGAAGATGCGGTCCAGGATACCCTGATTAAATATATGGAACACAAATCGGAATTCCAAAGCAAAGAACACCTGAAAGCATGGCTTTTGCGTGTAAATATCAATATCTGCAAAAACAAACTCCGGTTTTATCAAAGACACCCATCTATCCCCTTAGAACAGCTGGGCATGGTATATAAAGACGAAGAAGACTGCGTTTTAATGGAGGCGCTTATGAAGCTGCCTGCCAATTACAAAGAAGTTTTTCTGCTATATTACGTGGAAGGCTATAAAATACGTGAGATATCGGAAATTTTGAAAGTGTCGGAGTCGGCTGTCAAAAAACGTTTGGAAAGAGGACGGGAGAAGTTAAATGAATTGCTGGGAGGGCATGAAAATGGATGAAAACAGATTTGAGCGTTTCAGGGAATTAGTAGGTCAGATAGAACCTGCAGAAGATGCAAAAGAACGTATTCTGGAAAACGTCATATACAGAAAAAGAAAAAAAGTGCATAAGCTGATAAAATATACGGCGACAGCTGTAGCGGCGGTTTTCATCTGCATAATTGTTATAAACATGAACTCTTATAAGGGAGACGAGACCCAGGGCGGACTGAATGTCTATGCCACCGAGTTAGACGAAGATGAATGGCTGGTATTGCCTGAAGGAGAAAAACGGCAGTTGTCCGGTCCGGTTGAGACAGGATGGGGCTATCAATTCAGGCTGGAATTGCCCGAGAATACGGATTATTTCTATACCCGGTCAGGAGGAGCCTTTATCGGACTTGACCTGGTATATGTTGCAAACAATACCATTCAATGGTATGTGCATGATGACAGTGAATATGATTTTCCGGATTATATGGAATCGGAGTTAATAATTTTTCTTGCCGACGAGGAAGACAACAGAATAGGCCGATACCGGTTAATCCTAAGCAAAGAGGGAGATGCATGTTTTGTAGAGCTGGTAAACGAATCCGAAAAAATAGAAAATGATCAACCTGCCAAAACGACAGATTAGGGGGACTGCTTATGTTACGAAGAGCTGTGGAAAACGGCATCCGGTATAAAAAGAAAACAATCTTAAATCTTATGATTTGTATGATAACCGTGATTCTTTTAAATGCTTATATGGGAAATATTGCTGGAGTGAACAAACAGATGGCGGAGTTGCCGGAAGTGCTATCTGTAAGGGGAAATGTCTACAATTTGAAAGGGACCCTTGCCACAGGGCTGAAAATTCAGGAAAGATACGTAGACGGTATTTTAAATTCAGAATACGTCAGCAATCCGGTATTTTCCATACAGCTGCGCATGGGAAACGGAAGGATCGAGGGAGACGATTATCTTTCTCGTCTGCCTTATTATGCGGCGGGAATCAACGATGCAGCGGCGGTTCCGGGATTTTTAGAGAGTGAGATTACATTTGCCGGTAAATCCCAGGGACTTTCAGGGGATATGGATGCACAGACATTTTTTTCATCAGAGGAAAGAATTTGTGTCATAGACGAGGAGATTGCCGGCGAACAGGGAATTGTCCCCGGGCAGACCGTTACCCTGAGTACCTATTATACGAATTACAGACCGGACTATGACATTGTATTGGAACCTCTGGATATAGGGGAATACACGGTTGTGGGACTTATGAACATAGAAAATTATACGGGAACCGATATGAAACCCAATATTATCATACCATTTGAAACGGCAAGGAATATTTTTTATGAAAATGAAATTGAGTTTTATGCCAGCTCCGCATCCTTTTTGTTAAAGGATCCTTATGAGTTAAACGAGTTTAAGGAGGAAATGAAGGAACTGCAGTTTTTGGAGGTTCTGCCGGGGGCGAAGCCATGGTATGACGGCTATGGGCTTTCCATAAGAGATGAGACCTTTATTCAGGCGGCGGAACAGCTTATCAGGAATAAAAATCTGCTTATGGGCATGCTTCCCTTTTTAGGCGTAGTGGTTTTGTGCATCGGCTATGTGACGGCAAGTCTTTTGATAAAGGGGCGGAAACCGGAATATGCCATCATGAGGTCTTTGGGACAGGGGCATGGCATCTGTTTTATGACCATTTGTCTAGAATATGCGCTGACGGCTCTTGTGGGATGTATTCTGGGCAGTATTTTGGGCGCTGTATTTTTTAAGGGAGAGACAGTGATGCTGCTTATTGTGACCAGCGCTTTTATGGTCTGTTATTTCCTGGGCGAAGCGGCGGCTTTGTGGCCTTTGAAACGGTTGAGTGTCATGATGGTATTAAGCCAGAACGATTAATAGGAGGGGAACAAAATGGAAGTAATCAAAGTAGAAAATGTCAATTATTCTTATAAAACAAAATACCAGACAGTGCATGCGGTAAAGGATGTGAGCTGCTCTTTTGAGAAGGGATTAATGTATGCCATTGTGGGAGAGTCCGGAAGCGGAAAAACAACCCTGCTCTCTCTTTTGGCAGGACTGGATGTGGCAGACGAGGGTTCTATTCTGGTAGAGGGGGAGGACCTTGGCAAAATGAACAGGGACCGCTACCGCAGGGATGTTGCATCGGTGGTGTACCAGTCCTTCCAGCTCTTTCCCCTGTTGACGGCAAGGGAAAATGTTATGTATCCTATGGAGATGAAAAAGATTAAGAAAAAGGAAGCTGAAAAACGGGCGGAAGAATTACTGCTTTCTGTGGGGCTTCCGGAGAAAATCTACAGACAGTTCCCTTTAATGATGAGCGGTGGCGAACAGCAGAGAGTGGCTATTGCCAGAGCTTTGGCGGCAGGCGGGAAAATCCTCCTGGCAGATGAGCCTACGGGAAATCTGGATACGGAAAATGAACAGCATATTGTAGAGATTTTAAAGAAGCTGGCCCATGAGGACGGGTATACGGTTATTGTTATTACCCACAATCCGGAAGTGGCAAAAGAAGCGGACGGCATTTACAGAATGCGGGATGGCAGACTTGCTGTAGAGAAGAAACCGGTGGCAAAGGCAGGTGGTGCAGATGATTAAAAACAGTATCAGACAGCTTTTCAGGACAAAAGTAAAGACCCTGCTTTTTCTTGTGCTTGTGGCTCTCTGCGCCCTGCTTCTTTGTATTGGCTGCAATCTGAACTATTTATGCAGGGAAAACTTAGAGCGGTTTAAAGAGGCATTTGTTACCATTGGAACGGTAGAACAAAAGCCATTATCGGTAACCCCCCAGGGTATGTGGGATGCGGAGCTTCAGGATTACCGGTACTACAATGAACGGGAATATGGGGAAGACGTGCCCCTGTCGGTTCTGGATATGGAGAATGTGGAATATATCAGCGGACCGGAAAAAAGACCCTATTATTTGGCGTATCTGCCGGATTATTTGATGTGGGATGAAAATGGGGGCATCACTAACAGCATTGTGGTAATCGCATCCCCTGTAGAGGACTGTATCCCGGACCATGCCGTGGAAATGGAGGTCATAGAGGTTATCAACGGAGTCTATACTTATAATACGCCTAATCTGTATTACTGCGACCACTATAATAAGAATCCTGAGATGATGTATGCGGATACAAACTATATTATGAGTGTATATAATACCACGCCTCACAACTGGGATTCCGAGAAACCTTTTGAAAAGCCCTTTGAATGGATTCCTAACGGCGGACCTTCTTCGGGACAGACCTATGCCGACGGGACGCCCATAGAAAACAGGATGCCGGCAATTTCCATGGAAGCCATGGATGAAGAATTTTATGAAAAAGGCCATGATAAAATATGGGAGGCCTACGGAGAGGAACTGAACATGTATTTCCGCAGTGCCCCTGTTACGGCCACGGATGACTTGAATCTGGTCATGCCTTTTTATAACGGCAGTACTTATATAGAAGTCGGAAGAGCTTTTGAGGAAGCGGATTATGAAGAGGGAAAACAGGTCTGTTTATTATCCTATCCTTTTGCCAGAAGGAACAACATTAAGGAGGGAGATACCATCCATTTAGGGCTTCGCTATGCCAATTATGCTTCTTCGGCATCCTATTTATATGGATATAAGTCCCTGACGGCGGAAGGGGAATTATTCCAGACCTTTTATGAATCTGACTATACAGTAGTGGGAATTTACGCCTCCCTCCCGTCGGATATGGGGGACTGGGGTTATGATCTTGCTGATAATGAAATCTTTATACCCAAAAGTTCCATTAAAAACAGCGATGAAAACAATATCGGCGGGTACGGACGGCCTACTCCCTATAACAATGCTTTCCGCATTCCAAACGGCACCATCGACGAATTTATGAAGGAATGGGAAAAACAGGGAATTGAAAATCTGGAAATCCATTTTTACGATAAAGGCTATACGAAGCTGGAAGCAGGGCTGAAGCAGATGGAGCGAATGGCATTTATTATGGTGGCGGCAGGGATTATTATGGCAATCCTGGTTATGGTATTTTTTAACCATTTGATGATTACCAAACAGAAAAGGCGGACGGCTATTGAACGTTCCTTAGGAGCTTCCAAAGGAGAAAGCGCTAAATCCATCATGTCCGGTATTCTGTTGATTGCAGCTTTGGGCTGTATTGTAGGCAGTATAGCGGGCTGGGCTTTAACAGGCACGTTTGCAAACGCTATGAATAAGGAGCATCTTTTTGACACCACATTCAGTGCAGGTATGGTTTATGAGGATTCAGAAGAAGATGTTGAGACGATCACGGAAGGGAATCTGACGGTTACTTTGCTTGCGGGGGCATCATTGTTTATCTTTGCCGTAGTTCTTTCCGGTATTTCCACCATAGGGAATTTAAGGGAGGAACCCTTAAAGCTTTTGAGTTCCAGGGCGGAGGAATAGATGACGGGAAAACGCCCGGTGATTTCTTGATATTTTATTGACAAGAAAAATCCTACTCTTTATAATACACACAAAAGCAGGGCATATGCTTTGCTTTTGTGTGAAACTCTCAGTCCCGTTCGGGGATGATATACCGGCTTGTCCGGTTCCGGCGATTCAGCCGTATTTCACAAATTATAATCAAATTAGTCTTTCGTTTTGAAGTACGTTGTAGAACATGGCACGTCCAGAGTAATTCCAATAGGCACAATCCTGTTCTATAAATAGCCATTTTACAGCCAATAGAATAATTTCAATAGGATGTTCCTTGCCAGCATAATCGCAGAAAGTTGCATTTGATGGAATAAGAGAAATGGGTTCGCAGTTGTATATTTGTTGTAGTTTTTGTGCAATAGAAGGGTAAATACGAGGAAAATGAATTTTGCAATCTGTTAAAGCATCTATGATATCTTGATGACTTGGATTAGAATATCTGCGGCCTTTTTTAAAAAAAAGACCTTCAATATTTACAGTAAAATCAAAGCCTTTATTTAATTGAGTTGGACGTTTAAGAAAAATACTATAATTACCAAACAGTTCAACATTGTAGCGATATCGTGATGCATTATCTCTTATTCCGGTACCAGGATTTTCGCGTAAAAAAGTTAGAATTAGATTTTTACGTACAGAAATTCGGTCTCCTAAAGGTAATGAGTAATTAATTATTTGTGTCATAACTAGAAATCTCCTTAAAAAATTCATTAATCTCAACATTAAGTACATTTGCAATTTGATTTAATACAGATATAGATAAACTTTTATCACATCCAGTGGCTTCAATTTTAGAAAGATAACTGATGCTGATTTTGGCTTGTTCTGCAAGTTGTACTTGCGTTAATTTGGCTTGTTCTCTGTATTGTTTTATGTTTGTGCCTATAACACGATATAGGTCATTATCATTATTAAAATGCATATGAGTACCCTCTTTCACTATTTGTGAATAGTATCTCATGAGAGGCGCATCTTATAAATTCACTTATAGTGAAATAAAAAATGCTGTGGATTTTTCTGTGAATCTGAGTTACAATATAAAAATCAAAACAAAAAGGAGGCATGAATTATAAGTTTACAACCAAATGATTTTGTACTTGAACCAACAACTGTCTGGTCTTTTCCAGATAGAGGTAGTTGGGCAACGCATTCAGGAAAGTACCGGGGAAATTGGTCACCATATGTACCAAGAAATCTGATACTTCGTTATTCTAATCCCGGTAACTGGGTTTTAGATCAATTTATGGGTAGTGGAACAACTTTGGTAGAGGCAAAACTACTTAATCGTCATGCGGTAGGTGTTGATATTAATCCGCAATCTGTTTCGATTTCTGAAACAAATATACAATTTCAATGTGAGACAAATTCAAAGATATTTACGCGAAATGGAAATGCTACTGATTTAAATTTTATTAAAGACAGTTGCATTGATTTTATCTGCACACATCCGCCATACGCTAATATTATTAAGTATAGTAAAGGGATAGCTGGGGATATTTCATTACTTGGTGTAGAGGAGTTTATTGCCGAAATGCAGAAAGTGGCAAAAGAAGCTTTTCGTGTTCTGAAAAAAGGAAAAATGTGTGCAGTAATGATTGGGGATGTAAGAAAATATGGAAAGGTTATTCCGTTAGGTTTTCGTATGATGGAGTGCTTTTTGCAAGCAGGTTTTGTTAATAAGGAGATTATTATCAAGAAGCAACATAATTGTCGCTCCACAAATTATTGGAAGAAACATAGCAATAATTTTCTTCTGCTAGCGCATGAGTACATATTTGTATTCCAGAAGTAAATTAATTCACAAGAAGTGAAAGTTTTGGTTGTTATTTTGTGTGATTGCAAGTATAATGGATATGCAAAGAAACGTCCTTTTGCGGGCATATAGAAGAGGAATCAGAATGAGTAATTCAAGTGTCGTTCCATTTGTAAAATGGGCTGGCGGAAAGCGTCAGTTGCTTCCACAGATAAAGGAGAGAATGCCTGAAAAATATAATAATTACTATGAGCCATTTGTAGGTGGTGGTGCAGTAATATTTGAATTACTACCTACAAATGCTCTAATTAATGACATTAACAAGGCCTTGATAAATGCATATAAACAGATATGCAATGCACCGGAAGTATTTCTGAAGGCGGTAAAGAAGCTTGATGAGGAAATGTGGGAGGATAGTAAGGAATACTATTATTCTCTTAGGGAACATTATAATGATAAGCTGATGAAAGCAGAGTATGATGTAGAGTTGGCTGCATTGTTTGTATTTATTAATAAACATTGCTTTAATGGCTTGTATCGAGTAAATGGTAAGGGACTATTTAATGTTCCATATAACAACAGCCGTAGAGCATCTGTTGATGAAAAGGTAATTATGGGGATCTCAGAATATCTTCAAGGAGCAACCATTATAGATGGAGATTTTGAAGTAGCTTGTAAGGATGCTAAGAAGGGCGATTTTGTGTTTATTGACAGTCCATATGCACCATTGAATCCTACTTCTTTTGAATCTTATACCAAAGAAGGATTTGACATAGAAAGTCATAAACGGCTGGCTAAATTTTTTGATGAATTAACAGTCAGGGGTTGCTATTGTATGCTAACAAATCATAATACGGATTTGATAAATGAGCTATATGGTAACAAAGGTTACAAAATAGACGTTGTAAGCGTTAAGCGTATGATTAATTCGGATGCATCCAATAGAGTCGGTGAAGAAGTGATTATATGCAACTATTAAAGGAGCCGGGATAATGGAGAACTTATTTACAAAGAAAGTGCCATTATATTTGGAAACAGAAGAATTACAACTGATACTAGGGGATTCCTTTAAAATTTTAACAAAAATGGAATCGGAATCTGTAGATATGATATTTGCTGACCCGCCTTATTTTCTAAGTAATGACGGCATTACCTGTCAGGGTGGAAAGATGGTTTCGGTTAATAAAGGCTCATGGGATAAACTTTCAAAAAGTGGAACCAGTGTCGAGGAAAAACACAAGTTTAACAGAAAGTGGATTAAGCTATGTAAGAAAATATTAAAGCCAAACGGCACGATTTGGATATCGGGAACATTGCACAATATA